>USNA01000010.1 GCA_900555955.1 uncultured Collinsella sp.
TCGAACAGCCTTCGGCAGATGCCACAAGATGCCACGACGGCCCCGGCTGTAGGACCGTTAGAGCAACGGGTGCCGGCATGCAAAAGGGCGCTGACCTTCGTCAACGCCCTCGGCAATTACCTATAGCAACAATCGGCACAGCAGCAGTGCCGCTACTCCCCTACTTGTGAGAGTTACTCAGCTTGTTGATGAGCGCCTCAAGACGCTCTCCGTCCTCGGCCGTCTGCGCAATGACCAAGATCGTGTCGTTGCCGGCAAGCGAGCCGAGCACGTCGGGCAGCTCCGCGGCATCGACCGCTGCGGCAATACCAGAAGCCGTACCGGGCTGTGCCTTGATCATAACCAGATTATCGGTGCGCAGTACGCCGGTAACCAACTCGGAAACCATGCGCTGCAGATGCAGGTCCTCGGCAAGGACATAGATGCCCTCGGGGAGCTTACGCAGTCCCATGTCCGCGATATCGCGCGAAACGGTCGCCTGTGTGCAATCGAAACCCATGGCGCGAAGCTCGTCTACCAAAACGCGCTGCGTACGTACGTCCTTATTGCGAACAATATCTCTGATGGCATCCTGGCGCCCATTGCGTTTTTTAGCCATACAAAACCTCACTCCAAAAGATGGCGGAGACAATCATTTAGTAATTGAATAGTTTAGCGCTATTTGAGGGTTTTAGTGAATAAGAACGCATTTCGAAACAATTCCATGCAATTTATTTCGAAAATCACGCTACTTGACAGTCCTGACGCCCGAACGATTGAAAAAGGCCGCCAGATGCGTATGCAACGCACACCGCATAGGCTTGGCACCAGCTATCGAACCATAGAGCAGACCTAAGCCCCGATGATTGCCTTTAAGAGCCGCAACCATCTGACGGGTACGCTGCGCTTCGAGCATATCATGCAAACGGGCCGAACGCTCTATTGAAGACACCCCATGGGGGCTCAGACACAAATTTTCGATGCAGGCAACCAGACCAGCGTAGTAATACCGCTGGCAGACCAGCTTCAACTGATCGCCATCGCCCACAAGGGCAAGCGAGTCGGCAAGCCTGTCGAGCGCCCCGATATCATCAGAAAGCCTGGCAAACATCGTGGGGTCAAACGTCTCCGTAATCGACGGCGCCACTGCATGAAAACGGGCACGGCCACATCCCGAAACGAGCTTTGCCCGCGAAAGCGCGAACGTCAAAAAAGACACCGTGCGAAACGCATCGCCATGCGCAAGGCACGCCTCAAAGAGTGCGCGATCATACAGCACGCCAGAGGTCTGTCGGATTAAACCACAGGAAACCAATTGGGTCAGGCAATCCGCCCGGTCCTCATCTTCAGAAACAGATGTCGCGTCCAAAACTCGGGAATGACGTTCGCGGTGAACATCGTAGCGATCGAGCGAAACAGAGGGAAACACGATGTCAGCAGAAGCGTCGCAGGAGCTTTGGACCATCTGCGAAAGGGACTGCGGCGCAAACCACTCATTGGCATTCATCGCAATGATCTGGGAGCCGCGCGAAGCCGCAAAGCCGGCACGCAGGCAGGCGCCAGGCACTGGGTCCTCAACATCAATCAAATCAATATGAATGTCTCTATCGGCGGCAACTTCGAGCGAATGGCGCACACCAGCTACCACGCCGCGGCAAACGACGACAATCTGCAAATCGTAGAGGTCTTGGTTCTGGATGCTCTCGAGAGCGCGCATCGTATAACTGGGCGAACCCTCAACAATCAGGATCACCGAAAGTCGCGGATGCGAACCACGTCGAACCAAGTTTTCCGTCCTCTCGACAGCCAGTAACAAACTGCCGTTCATGGTACACCCCGTCATTTCATGCGGATGGTCGCCCGTCGCGATGCACGTCAAGAACAGATGTTGCACACGCCCCGCTCACAGGCACTGCACACAAAGATCGCCGTCAGGCAGCCACTTCCCTAATCGAGCACCACAAGCTCGGCGGGGTCGTAGTCCACGCCCATAAAGGTAAGACCGCATGCGGGCGCCGTAGGACCGGCAGCGGAGCGATCGCAGGCATCAATTACCTCGCGCATCCACTCGGGATCGCGGCGATGCATGCCGATCTCGACAAGGGTGCCCACAATGGTTCGCACCATCGAATGCAAAAACGCATTGCCCTCGATGGTAAACGTGAGGATGTCCTCGCCAAAGGCGACCTCATGGCCAAACTCGGCACGCATTACACAGCGGTGCGTAGGTTTGCCCACGGCAGAGGCGACCTTGCAAAAGCTCTTAAAGTCCTGCTCGCCCAAAAGCGCAGGGCAGGCGGCCGCCATCGCATCGACGTCGAGGGGATAGCGATGCCACCACACTGCACCGCGTGACAACACGGGCCGCGCGTCACGGTCGGCAATGCGATAGGTGTACGTGCGAGAGCGCGCGTCAAAACGTGCAGAAAAGCCCTTACGAGCCTTGTAGACCTCGTTGATGGCGATATCTTTGGGAAGGAGGGCATCCATAGCCCTCAGCCACCTACGGCGCGTAAACGCAAGCTCAGCGTCCGTTACGGGCACGCTGATGTATTGGGCCACCGCATGCACGCCGGCATCGGTACGCCCCGCGCACGTCAGATCGATTGGGCGGCGCAGCAACATCTCGATGGCACGACGCAGCTCGCCCGCAACCGTTGTCTGGCCCGGCTGCTCGGCAAATCCGCTATAGGAGGAGCCATCGTAGGCCACGCGAAATACAAGGGTGGCGTCGAGCTCGGGGGTCGAATTGAAATCAGACGGCGCAGTCATGGGCGCTCCCAACAAACTAGCAACGGTATTGCGACAAAAAAAGAGGGGTACGCGAACGTACCCCTCGAATATAGCCTATGCAGACAGAATGTCTACTCAGCGGTCTCCTCAGCAGGAGCCTCCTCGACAGCCTCGACCTTCTTGGGAGCAGCGGCCTTCTTGGGGGCCGGAGCAGCCTTCTTGGCCTTAGGCGTGCAAGGCTCGGTGACGAGCTCCATGATAACGATAGGAGCGTTATCGCCCTTACGGTTACCGAGCTTCATGATGCGGGTGTAACCGCCGTTGCGGTCCTGCCACATGCCCTGAGCAGCCTTGTCGAAGATCTCGGCAACGAGCTGCTTATCGCCGAGCTTGGCGATAGCCAGACGACGAGAGTGCAGGTCGCCCTTCTTGGCCCAGGTGATGATCGGGTCGACGACCGAACGCAGCGCCTTAGCGCGGGTCTCGGTGGTCTTGATGCGGTCGTTCTCGAAGAGGGCCTTAGCAAGGCTCTTCTTCATGGCCTTGGTGTGGCTCGCATCGGTGCCGAGCTTCAGGCCCTTCTTAACGTTGTGACGCATGGTCTAGTTTCTCCTCAAATATGCGAAGCATTAAGCCTTCAGGCTCAGGCCCATGGACTCAAGCTTGTCCTTCACTTCCTCGATCGACTTAACACCGAAGTTACGGATGTTGAGCAGATCGTTCTCCGAGAACTCAACGAGCTGACGGACCGAGTGAATGCTGGCGCGCTTAAGGCAGTTGTAGGAACGGACGGAAAGGTCCAGGTCCTCGATCTGCTTGTCCAGCTCGGCGTTGTCGTTGGTGACCTCGGGAGCGAAGATCGAAGCCTCCTCCTCGACCTCGGGGGTCTCGGCAAGGTTCATAAAGGCGGCCATATGCTGGTTGATGATATTGGCAGCCTGGACCACGGCGTCGCGCGGAGCGATGGAACCGTTGGTCTCGATCTCGAGGACAAGGCGGTCGTAGTCGGTATGCTGGCCGACACGGCAAGCCTCAACGAGCTTGGCGCAACGGGACACCGGCGAGTAGAGCGAGTCGACGTTGATCACACCGATGGGATCGTTGTCACGCTTGTTAGCCTCGCCAGAGACATAGCCGCGGCCATAGCCGATGCGCATGCTCATGGTGAGATGGCCACCCTCGGTGAGCGTAGCAATGTGCTGCTCGGGGTTGACCAGCTCAAACTCGGACGGAATAAAGAAGTCCGCACCGGTGACCTCGCAGGGGCCGTCAACCGAGATGGTGGCGGTCGCCTCGTCGGTCGTGCCGAGAGCCCTGAAGACAAGACCCTTGACATTCAGGACGATGTCGGTGACATCCTCGACCATGTTAGGGATGGTCATGAACTCGTGCTGCGCACCATCGATCTGAATGGCCTCGACGGCGGCACCCTCGAGCGAGGACAGAAGAACACGACGAAGCGAGTTACCCAGCGTATCGCCGTAGCCACGCTCGAGCGGCTCAACGGAGACACGAGCAGAGGTCTCGTTGATCTCTTCGACCTGAACCTGAGGCCTAATGAATTCTGACATGTATTACCTCCAGCCTCAGCAGCCCGGATGGACTACTTAGAGTAGAGCTCGACGATGAGCTGCTCGTTGATATCACCGCTGATCTGCTCACGCGTCGGCAGAGCGAGCACGTTACCAGACAGCTTCTCGATATCGACCTCGAGCCAGCCAGGGACCTCAAAGCGCTCGGAGGAAATCAGGGCCTCCTTGATGGGGAGGAGGTCACGGAACTTCTCGCCGACAGCGACGACGTCGCCGGCCTTGACGCGGTAGGAAGGGATGTCCACGCGCTTGCCGTTCACGGTGAAGTGACCGTGACGGACGGACTGACGAGCCTCTTTGCGGGTGCGGGCGAAGCCAAGACGGAAGACGACGTTGTCGAGGCGAGACTCAAGGATGATCATGAGGTTCTCACCGGTGACGCCGTTCATCTTACGGGCCTTGTTGAAGTAGCCGTGGAACTGCTTCTCCAGAACGCCATAGATGAACTTGACCTTCTGCTTCTCACGCAGCTGCATGCCGTACTCAGATTCCTTGCGACGGCGCTTGGGCTGACGGATAGATTCCTTCTTGCTGCTGTAACCGAGCTCAGCGGGATCGATCCCGAGCTGACGGCAGCGCTTAAGAACAGGAGTCCTGTCGATTGCCATATTGATACGATCCTTTCAGTTACACGCGGCGACGCTTCTTGGGGCGGCAGCCGTTGTGCGGAATGGGGGTCTTGTCCTGGATGCTCGAGACCTCGAGGCCAGCAGCCTGGAGGGAGCGGATGGCGGTCTCACGACCGGAGCCGGGGCCCTTGACGAAGACGGAAACCTTCTTCATACCGTGCTCCATGGCCTGCTTGGCAGCAGCCTCGGCAGCCATCTGGGCAGCGAACGGCGTGGACTTACGGGAGCCCTTGAAGCCCACCTGGCCAGCCGACTTCCAGGAAATGACGTTGCCCTGGGGATCGGTGATCGAAACGATCGTGTTGTTGAACGTAGAACGAATGTGAGCCTGGCCCACGGAAATGTTCTTACGGTCCGCGCGCTTCAGACGGGCAGCGCGAACGTTCTTCTTAGCAGTAGCCATCTATCTAGCGCTCCTTATTTCTTCTTCTTAGCACCGATCTGACGCTTCGGGCCCTTGCGGGTACGAGCGTTAGTGTGGGTGCGCTGGCCGCGGACCGGGAGGCCCTTGCGGTGACGAAGGCCGCGGTTGCAGCCGATGTCCATAAGGCGCTTGACGTTCTGGTTGCGCTCACGGCGGAGGTCGCCCTCAACCATGATCTGATTCTTATCGATATAATCGCGGATGGCGTTAACCTCATCCTCGGTGAGGTCCTTAACGCGCGTATCCACGTTAACGTTGCACTCGACGCAGATCTTCGTCGCAGTGGTGCGGCCGATGCCGTAAATGTAGGTCAGACCGATCTCAACGCGCTTCTCACGCGGGAGGTCGACACCATTAATACGGGCCAACGTAGTCTCCTCTCTTAACCCTGACGCTGCTTATGACGGGGGTTCTCGCAAATGACGAGGACCTTGCCATGGCGCCTAATGATTTTGCACTTATCGCACATCTTCTTGACCGAAGGACGTACCTTCATCGTTCTTCCTTTCGGTAGCGCTCAAACTACTTCCCTACTATCTACTCGCCCAGCCGCAGGCGTTTAAAACTATGGCTGGTCTTCACACGCAAACCGACCGTAGGTTGAGCTAAGCCTGCAGTCGGAAAAGAGCGTGTATGCATGTCGCTATTTATAGCGATAGGTGATGCGACCGCGGGTCAGGTCGTACGGGGAAAGCTCCACGACAACCCTGTCACCGGGGAGAATGCGGATGTAATTCATTCGGATCTTGCCAGAAATGTTGCACAGAACCGAATGACCGTTCTCGAGCTCGACCTTAAACATGGCGTTGGGCAGCGGTTCCTTTACCGTACCCTCGAGCTCAATTGCGTCTTCCTTCTTCACAAGCAATCATCTTTCTCTAGAAAACGACAGCGATTGAGTATTCTACAATACGCATGCACGTATCGTAATATCTTCGTAATGGCTCCACAACTAAGTGGAACCTGTTACATTCGAAATGTAAAACAAAGCCGTTCCCTGATGCCCAAGATCGCCTTGAAATGAGAAGGCATAGACCTTGGGGTCATGCCTTCGAAATTGAAAGGCGAGGTTGGGCATCAGGGGGCGGCGACTTTTACATTTCGCCGCCTTGCAAGGAGCACCAAGCGCCTTGCGCGTCGGTAGTGAGAATCACCGGACCGTCATTGGTAATGGCGACGGTGTTCTCGTAGTGCGCGGCGGGCAGGTGATCGTTGGTCGTAACGATCCAACCATCAGAGCCTGTGCTCACATGATTGGAACCCATCGTAACCATCGGCTCGATGGCGATGACCATACCAGCCTGAAGGCGAACGCCTCTCCCCTTCTTTCCATAATTTGGAACGTTGGGGTCCTCGTGCATCACACGACCGATACCATGCCCCACGTAATCGCGAAGCACGCCGTAACCGTGAGACTCGGCAAGGGACTGAACGGCATAGCCGACGTCCCCGATATGGTTACCGGGAACAGCCTGCTCGATGGCAGCCTTTAGGCAATCGCGCGTAACCTCGCACAGGGCCTTGGCCTCGGGCGTGGGCGTGCCGACGAAAAACGTCCAGGCGTTATCGCCAACCCAACCGTCAACAACAGCCCCCGTATCGATGGAGATGATATCGCCATCGCGCAGGATCATGTCGGGGTTGGGAATACCGTGGACCACGGCATCGTTGATCGATGCGCAAATGGTTCCGGGGAACCCGCCGTAACCCTTAAAGGCAGGGGTGCCGCCATGCATGCGGATAATCTGCTCGGCAAGCTGATCGAGCTCGAAGGTCGACACGCCGGGGCGAACCATGGCTCCAACGTGGCGGAGCGCCATCTTAGATAGCGCTCCTGCCTTCTTCATCTGCTCGATTTGCGTTGCAGACTTAATCTTGATCATAGACCGAGAGCCTCTTTGACATCCCCGTACACGGTCTCGCGAGCCTGGTCACCGTTGACCGACTTGAGCAGACCCTGGCCACGATAGTAGTCGACGAGCGGGCTCGTGGACTTCTCGTAGACGTCGAGACGGTTCTTGATGGTCTCGGGCTTGTCGTCGTCGCGCTGATACATCTCGCCGCCGCACTTGGGGCAGGTGGTATCGGCAGGCGCGGCAGGTACGACGCGAAGACAGACGATCGATGATGACCTCGGGGGCCACATCGACCAGAAGGGCGCAGTCGATCTCGCGACCCATGGCGGAGAGCTCGGAATCGAGCGTCACAGCCTGGGCGGTGTTGCGCGGGAAGCCATCGAGGATGAAGCCCTGCTGGGCGTCATCGGCGGCAAGGCGCTCCTTGACAAGGTCGATCACGAGCTGGTCGGGAACGAGCTCGCCAGCGTCCATGTACTTCTTAGCCTGAATACCAAGCTCGGTGCCACCCTTGACGGCAGCACGCAGCAGGTCGCCCGTGGAAATGTGAGCGACGCCAAACTCGGCGACGAGCTCCTGTGCGACGGTGCCCTTACCGGCACCCGGAGCTCCGAGCAATACGAGGTTCATGAGCAATCCTCCTCTAGCCTATTTAAAGAATCCATCGTAATCATACATCTTGATCTGGCCTTCGAGCTTATCGACCGTGTCGAGCACGACGCCGACCATGATGAGGATGGACGTGCCGCCAAATGCCTGGATCAGATGGTTACCCGTGAAGGAGAAGATGATAGAAGGCACGATGGCGATGAGCGCCAAAAAGACAGCGCTGGGAAGCGTGATCTTGTTGAGCGCGTTCTTGATGTAGGCCGCGGTAGCCCTACCCGGACGGACGCCCGGAATAAAGCCACCCTGCTTCTTAAGGTTGTCGGCCGTGTCATCGGGGTTGAACACCATAGAGGTGTAGAAGTACGCGAAGAACACGATGAGGACAACGTTAAGCACCCAGTTGAGCCAACCGGTCGAAAGCGCAGAGGCAACTGCCTGAATCCAGCCGATGCCGGGGAAGAACACGGCAATCTGAGCCGGGAAGTACAGCAGCGCCGAAGCGAAGATGATCGGCACGACGCCCGCAGTGTTGACCTTGATGGGCAGGTAGGTGGTCTGGCCACCCATCATGCGACGGCCCACGACACGCTTAGCATAGGAGACCGGGATGCGGCGCTGGCCGCGCTCAAGGAAAACGATCAGCGGGATGACCAGCAGGATGATGGCGCAGATGATCACCATGGTGATGATGCCACCGGCATTGCCCTCGGTGCTGGAGAAGATCGCCTGCGGCAGGCCGGCCATGATGTTCGCAAAGATGATCAGCGACATGCCATTGCCGATACCGCGCTGGGTGATGAGCTCACCAATCCACATGATCAGCATGGCGCCCGCGGTGAGCGTGCCGACGATCATGAGGTCGAAGATGATCTCGGGAGCGCCGGCGCCAGTAAAGCTGATGCCGAAGCTCTTAAAGAGGAAGAGGTAACCCACGGAGTTGAGGATTGCCAGAGCCAAGGTGAGGTAACGCGAATACTGCGTAATTTTGGCCTGACCGACCTCGCCCTCGCGGGCAAGCTCATGCAGGGAAGGCACAACGGCCTGGAGCATCTGGAGGATGATCGAGCTGGTGATGTAAGGCATGATGCCCAGCGAAAACACCGACACATAGCTCAACGCGCCACCAGAGAAAAGATTCAGGAGGGCCATAGCACCTGCGGCGACCGAATTGTTATCGGTCGAGAAAAGGCCCAGCATCCCCTGGAAGGGAATGCCGGGCACAGGAACGTGCGCACCAACGCGGTACACGACGAGCATAGCTATGGTAAAAAGAATCTTTTCGCGCAGTTCTTTGATGCGGAAAGCATTCTTAAGACCATTTAGCACGGCAGCTCGACCTTTCCGCCGGCGGCCTCGATCTTGGCCTGCGCAGAAGCGCTGACCTTGTCGACCTTGACCGTGAACTTCTTGGTGAGCTCACCATTGCCGAGCACCTTGACGGGCTCGAACTCGCTCTTGGTGATGCGAGCGGCCTTAAGAGCGGCACCGTCGATCACAGCGCCGTCCTCGAACTTACGCTCGAGACGCTCAACGTTAACAGCGGTGTACTCGATACGACGGGGGTTGCGGAAGCCCGGAAGCTTGGGCAGGCGCATAGCCAGCGGAGTCTGGCCACCCTCGAAGCCGGCACCCTTGGTGCCGCCAGAGCGAGAGCCCTGGCCCTTCTGGCCGCGGCCAGAAGTGGTGCCGTGACCCGAAGAATTGCCACGGCCGACGCGCTTGCGGTTCTTGGTGGAACCGGGCGCGGGAGTAAGATCGTGAAGCTGCATTTGCTACTCCTCTACAATCTCGACAAGGTGCTTGACCTTGAAGATCATGCCGCGGACGGACTCGTTGTCAGCAATCTCGCGAACCTCGCGGATCCTGTGGAGACCGAGGGCACGGACAGTACGGACCTGGTCCTGCTTGCAACCATTGGTGCTGCGGACCTGCTTGATCTTGATGGTGTCAGCCATGCTTAGTTCTCCTTACCGACGAACATCTCGGAGACCGTCAGGCCACGGCGAGCCGCGACGTCCTCAGGGCTGGAGAGCTCCTTGAGGCCCTCGACGGCAGCCTTGATGATGTTGAGGCCGTTGTCGGTACCGAGGGACTTGGACAGGACGTTCTTGATGCCAGCAAGCTCGAAGAGGGGACGCACAGCGCCGCCGGCGATAACGCCGGTACCCTCGACAGCGGGCTTGATGATGATGCGGCCGGCACCAAAGTGACCGAGAACCTCGTGCGGAATGGTGCCCTGCTCGGTCACCGGCACGTGGAACATGTTCTTCTTGGCATCGAGAGACGCCTTGGAGATGGCCATGGGCACCTCAGCGGACTTGCCCATGCCAACGCCGACGTTGCCCTTGCCGTCGCCAACGACGACGAGAGCGACGAGGCTCATGCGACGACCACCCTTGACGGTCTTCGACACGCGGTTGATGTAAACGACGCGCTCCTCGAACTCGGAGGCCTCGCGCTGCTGCTTCTGATTACGAGCCATGTGCTACATACCTCCTAGAACTCGAGACCGGCGGCACGAGCACCGTCGGCGAGGGCCTTGACGCGGCCATGGTAGATACGGCCACCACGATCGAAAGCGACCTTGGTGATGCCGGCCTCGATGGCACGCTTGCCAACGAGCTGACCGACCTTCTCCGCAGCCTCCTTGTTCGAGGTGTGGGTGCCCTTGAACTCGGCCTCGAGGGTCGAGGCAGAGACGAGCGTCAGGCTGGAGCCCTTGCTGTCGTCAATGATCTGGGCATAGATGTTGGCGTTAGTACGGGTCACGCGAAGACGCGGACGCTCGGCGGTACCCGAGACCTTGCCGCGAACACGACGCTGACGACGCTTGAGGCCTTCCAGCTTCGCCTTATGCTTGTTCATACGTAAACTCCTAAAAAGGTTGATCTTGCCAGCACCTAACGGGGTGCTGGTCTTATGCGAGTGAGTCGGTTACGACTACTTGGCGGCCTTACCCAGCTTGCGGCGGATGTGCTCGCCAACATAGTGGATACCCTTGCCCTTGTAAGGCTCGGGAGGACGATGGCCGCGGATCTCAGCGGCGATCTGACCGACCTGCTGCTTGTTGATACCCTTGACGTTCACGTGGGTGTTGTCGGGAACCTCGAAGGTGATGCCCTCGGGAGCCTCGACGATCACGGGGTGCGAGAAGCCCAGGGAGAACTCGAGGTTCTTGCCCTTCTGCTGCACGCGGTAACCGACGCCGGCGAGCTCGAGCTTCTTCTCGAAGCCCTCGGAAACGCCAACAACCATGTTGTGGATGAGGGCGCGGGTGAGGCCGTGGCGGGCACGGGTCTCACGCTCGTCGTCGGGACGAGAAACGGTGAGGACGTTGTCCTCGACGTTGATAGCGAGCTTCTCAAAGACATCGAGCTCGAGCTGGCCCTTGGGGCCCTTGACGACAACGTTGTTGCCGTTGACTGCCACTTCGACTCCGGCGGGAATCTGGACAGGCTTATTACCGATACGAGACACGGTGATCTCCTTTCCTTCTACCTACCGAGCGAATTACCAGACGTAAGCGATGATCTCGCCGCCGACGTTGTGCTTGCGAGCATCGCGGTCGGTCATGACGCCATGGCTGGTGGAAATAATGGCGGTACCAAGGCCACCACGGACGCGGGGCATGTCGGCAACGCCGGTGTACTTACGCAGGCCCGGCTTGGAAATGCGGCGGATGCCGTTGATGACCTTAGCCTTCTTGGGACCATACTTAAGCGTGATGTGCAGAGTCTTCTGGGGAACGGTGTCCTCGACATCGTAGCCCTCGATGTAGCCCTCCTCGTGCAGAACACGAGCGATCTCGACGAGCTTCTTGCTGCTCGGCATGGAGACCGTGGCCTTGTTCACAGAGTTAGCGTTACGGATGCGCGTAAGCATATCTGCGATCGGGTCTGTAAGGTTCATACAGATTCTCCTTCGTTCTTGATGAACACGTGCTCTTGGTTCTTCGCCGCCCTTAACGGCAAAGCCTATTTAGCGCGTTTTCCCTGTTCCAAACTGATGCTTGAAACGCTGGTAGTGACTTACCAGCTGGCCTTCTTAACGCCGGGAAGCTCGCCCTTGAGTGCAAGCTCACGGAAGCAGACACGGCACAGGCCGAACTTGCGGTACACAGAGTGCGGACGGCCGCAGCGCTGGCAGCGCGTGTACTCACGAGTAGAGAACTTCTGCTTGCGATTGCACTTGACGATCATCGATGTCTTAGCCACTTATATCCTCCTCACATAGAGTATTGTTCGCCCCAAGCGCCGCCCCCTTGTGGGAACGGCGCTTATAGGGCAGGTGAACCTATTTCTTGAACGGGAAACCGAAGGCGTCCAGAAGGGCCTTGGCCTCCTCATCGGTGTTGGCGGTGGTCACGAAAGTGATGTCCATACCACGCTGGTGATCGACGGAGTCGAAGTCGATCTCGGGGAAGATGAGCTGCTCGGTGACGCCCATGGAGAAGTTACCACGGCCGTCGAAGCTCTTGGCGGAGATGCCGCGGAAGTCGCGGATACGGGGGATCGCGACGGAGGTCAGACGATCGAAGAACTCCCACATACGGTCGCCACGCAGGGTAACCTTGCAGCCGATCGGCATACCAGCGCGCAGGCGGAAGGTAGCGATGGACTTGCGGGCACGGGTGATCATCGGCTGCTGGCCGGTGATGGCGCGCAGGTCGCGCACGGCACCGTCGATGGCCTTGGAATCGGTAGCGGCCTCGCCGACACCCATGTTCACGACGATCTTCTCAAACTTGGGGATCATCATGACGTTCTCGTACTGGAACTTGTCCTGAAGCTGCTGCTTGACCTCGTTGTTGTACTTGGTCTTCAGACGCGGCACATACTTCTCTTCTGCCATTGTTCACTCCTTCTTGGGGTTTTAAGCACGGGGCGTGGCCACGATGGGTTGTCCTCGTGCCTCCTGGCTGCATCCGCGCCGCTCATGGCATTTCGCGGTTTGGACTCGACGCAGCAGGAGCCGACAAAACAATCGGTACTATACGCGCATTGGGTGCGTATTTCCAGAAAAACCTCGTCTGCCTGCACAACTCCACAACTCCCCCGCACATATTGATCCCTTGGGGACGGAGGAAAACGGATCACTTGGGTCGCCTGGCCCCCTGAGTGATCCGTTTTCCTCCGTCCCCAAGGGATCAAAATGGAAGTTGCGGTGAAATAGTTCCTGGCTGACCGCCCGTCAGGCTTATCTGG
>USNA01000011.1 GCA_900555955.1 uncultured Collinsella sp.
CGAGCTTCACAAGGAGCCACTCAATGGGATTCGGCCCTGCCCCTTCCTCGTCGGCAACCAGGTCCATAACGGCGATTTTGGTGCCGTCCTGCTTGAGCGTAACGCTGCCCACCTTGTCGCCCACATGCACCGTGCCCGAAAGATCGTCGTGGCTAACCTTTTCGGTCACCTCGCCGGCAAGGGAAAACACGGTCGCTTGCGCCGTAGGATCGGCGAGTGTGGCGTCGATCGTCTTATCCGTCCAGTCGGTTTGGCCAATGCGCGCCATAAGCGGGTTGCCGTTGGCGGTCTTTTCCTGCGTGTTGGCGATCGCGACCGTCACCTTGTGACCGTAGTACCAATTGGCAAGGGTTGCGGTATCGGTAAAGCGCTGGTCGGTGGTAGTGGAGTTCAAAACGACGGTGTAGATCTCGTCGCCATCGCGGTTGTAGGCACTCGTAAAGCAATAGCCTGCATCGTCGGTGGTGCCGGTCTTGCCACCGATGTTGCCATCTTGGCCCAGCAAATAGTTATGCGTGTCCATGGAATGCGAATGGTCGGTGGAATGCGAATGGTCGGTGCCGTCGGCGCCCGTGACCTCGATCCAGGAATCCTCGCTCGCTACGACCTCGCGGATCGTGTCGTTTTTCATGGCCTCCTGCATCATCAGCGCTACGTCGTGTGCGGTTGAGTGCATATCGCCAGCCCACTCATCAAAGTCCAGACCATGCGGGTTTTCAAAAAGCGTACCGGTGCAGCCGAGCTTCTTAGCGCGCTCGTTCATGGCCTTCACAAAGGTGGCCTCGGCGTCTTTGGTCTTAGGGTCGATCTTCTTGCCCACATATTCGGCGAGCACGATGGCGGCGTCGTTGCCCGAGGGAATCATCAGGCCGCGCAGCGCCTGCTCCACGGTAAGCTCGTCGCCTTCGAGCAAGCCGGCGGTCGAATTACCCACGGTGGCTGCGGCGTTGCTCACCGTGGCCTTCTCGTCCATCTTGCAATTCTCGACGGTTAGGATTGCGGTCATGACCTTGGTGATCGAGGCAATCTTGACCTGCTCATCGGCGTCGCGGGCATAGTAGACGGTGCCGTCTTTGCCCATGACGAGGGCATTGGTCGCATCGATATCGGGCAGGTTTTCGGCCGTGATACCGCGCAAATCGGCGGTTTTGCCGCAAACATTGTCGGTCGTGAGCACTTGGGCGCCGGCGACGGTGGGCACGCCAGCGGCAAGGGCGATAGCGCAGACAAAGCCGGCGGCAAGCTGGGCTGAGCGCTTTGCAAAAGAGGTGAGGGACTTCACGGATTTCGCTTTCGACGGGATGGTCTCTTCTGGAACTAGAGTATATCATTTGCCGGCGTCGGCGATCATCGCGTGCGTGCGTGGCCCACATCCGCGCCCAAACGGGCACAAGGGTGCTTAAGGCCGACTTAATCACCCACGCTTGTTGTGTGTGACGGGCGCCCCCTCGGGCATAATGGAGCGCGAGAGGAGCACGCATGAACGAGCGCATTTTGGTAGTTGATGACGAGAAGGCCATCGCCGACTTGGTTGGTATCTACCTTACAAAAGAGGGCTTTGATGTCCAGATTGCCTATAGCGGGGCCGATGCCGCCAAGGCAATCTTGGAGCAGGAGTTCGATCTGGCGCTGCTGGATGTCATGCTGCCCGATATCGATGGGTTTGAGCTGCTGCGTACAATCCGTTCCAGCCATACCTATCCCGTGATCATGCTGACGGCGCGCGATGCCCAGCAAGACAAGATCGAGGGCCTTTCGCTTGGCGCGGACGATTACGTGGTTAAGCCGTTCCGTCCGCTGGAGCTCATCGCGCGCGTGCACGCTCAGCTTCGCCGCTACACCAGCTACGGTAGCCGTGCACAGGCGGCCGAGTCGCCGACCATTCAGCTCGACGGCTTGGAGATCAACCGCGATGCTCGTTCCGTGACAGTGGACGGTTCACCGGTTCGCCTCACGCCCACCGAGTATTCAATCTTGCTGTATCTGGTCGAGCATCGCGGCAGCGTGGTGGCCGTGGAGGACCTGTTCCGCGCGGTGTGGAACGAGGACTTTATGCCCGGCTCCAACAATACGGTGATGGTGCATATTCGCCACTTGCGCGAAAAGATCGGCGACGACGCACAAAAGCCACGCTTTATCAAAAACGTCTGGGGCGTCGGCTACATCATCGAATAACGCTTTTCGCTTGTGAGGATCTTGATATGACAAAAGACGATAGGCAAGCGTTCGAGGTGCCCGATCGGCTCTTTGAATACGTGAGGTCGGTCGTCGATAACCGCGCGCTTGCAACGGTGCTGCTCTTTTTGCTGAGCCTGCTGCTGATTGGCATCGACAACATCGTCGGAATCTTGGCGGTGCTGCTTGTCGGCTTTTTGCTGATCGATCGATTTGAGATCGTGTGCCGCTGCGTGGTGATTGGCGGCGCCGCGTGGGCCATGACGTTGGCGATTGGCGCCATGGCGCTCGGCGGCATCGAAGGGCCGGTGCTGTTCGATGCCGGCTTTGTATTCAACATGCTTGGCTTTGTGCTGGCGCTTGCCGCGTGCGTGCTGTTCTTGTGTGGCCGCGCCCTGTACTACCAGGGCTACGAGCAGGGCGAACAGCATGCCGATTGTGTGCTGGCCGCTCGTATTCAAGATCGCCTGATCGATCACCCCGACACCTGGGATAACATCGACGGCGACTTCTTGGAGGTCGAGGGCGCCCTTAACCGCGTGCGTGACCGTGAGCGCAAGGTGCAGCAGGCCTTGCATGACGAGTCGCATCGCAAGGACGATTTGGTCACGTACTTGGCACATGACCTACGCACCCCGCTTGCCAGTGTGGTGGGCTATCTTTCGCTGCTGCAAGAGGCTCCCGAGCTGCCGGTTGAGCAACGTGCGCACTTTACGGGCGTGGCGCTCGACAAGGCGCACCGGCTCGATACGCTCATCGAAGAGTTCTTCGATATCACGCGCTTTGACTTCCACGATATCGTGCTCACGCGCGGCTATGTTGATCTGGGGTTGCTGCTGGCTCAGGTGGCTGACGAGTTCTATCCCATCCTCAACGAGCAGCATAAGGAAGTCCAAGTTGATATTCGCGAGGACCTGACGGTGCTCGTGGATGGCGACAAAATGGCTCGCGTGTTCAACAACATCATGAAAAACGCTATTGCCTATAGCTATGAGGGCTCGACCATCACGATCGAGGCCAGACGCCGGGACGGCGGTGGCGTGCGCGTGCGCTTTATCAATCAGGGCGATCCCATCCCTGAGGCAAAGCTCAAGGTGATCTTTGAGAAGTTCTATCGCCTGGATGCGGCGCGTGCGACCAATCGCGGCGGCGCTGGACTGGGGCTTGCCATCGCCAAGGAGATCGTATGCGCGCACGGCGGTACCGTTGCATGTGAATCGACGCCCGAACACACGATATTCACCATCGAGCTGCCCGCCGCATAGCTAGCGTGCCCTTACAAACACTTGACAATGTGCTCACGTGCGTATGAGCCGCGATTCCTACTATCGATACTGCTGAATTGATATCGATATGGAGGTATGCGGTATGACGGCTGCTGCGGCTGTGGAGCCCACGGAGCTTGAAGAACTCATGGAAGCGCAGGCCGAGGCCGCGCATGAGCGCGAGGTTGGGGACGCGACTCGCCCCACGGCAGAGGATCTTGCCGCCTCGCCGACGCGCATCGATGTCGAGGGCCTCGACCTGTTCTATGGCGACCACCATGCGCTCAAGGACGTGAATATCAAGATCCGCGACAAGCAGATCACCTCGTTCATTGGGCCTTCGGGCTGCGGAAAGTCTACGTTGCTGCGCTGCTTTAACCGCATGAACGACGGTATCAAGGATTGTCGCATCGAGGGCAAGATTGCGCTCGATGGTCAAGATATCCTGGGCGATTACGACATCTGCCGTTTGCGCCAGCGCGTGGGCATGGTGTTCCAGCGCCCCAACCCGTTTCCCATGAGCATCTACGACAACGTCGCCTACGGTCCTCGCGGTATGGGTGTGCGCGACCGCGCCGTGCTCGATGAGCTGGTCGAGGACTCCCTGCGTCGCGCTGCTCTGTGGGACGAGGTCAAGGACAAGCTCAAAGAGTCGGGCTTGGGTCTTTCGGGTGGACAGCAGCAGCGCCTGTGCATCGCCCGCGCACTTGCCGTGCAGCCCGACATTCTGCTGATGGACGAGCCGACCTCGGCACTCGACCCTGTGTCGACGTTGGTGGTGGAGCAGCTTGCCTGCGAGCTCAAGGAGACCTGCACGCTGGTGGTCGTGACGCACAACATGCAGCAGGCCGCGCGTATTTCCGATTCGGTCGCGTTCTTTTTGCTGGGTGAGCTGGTGGAGCACGTGCCCACCGCGCAGCTCTTCAAGAATCCGACCGATCCGCGCACGGCGGATTATTTGACGGGGCGTTTTGGCTGACGCTGTCTTTTGCAGGTGCCTTTAGGGTTAAGATGCGGTCATACCGGCCGCAAAGGGGTTCAACATGATCTATTACGTCGAGGACGATGACAACATCAGGGATTTGACGGTCTACGCGCTGCGCAAACAGGGAATCGAGGCCGAGGGCTTTTCGTGCGATGGTGAGTTTAAAGCTGCCGTGGCGCGACGGGTGCCCGATGCTGTGCTGCTCGATATCATGCTGCCCGATACCGATGGCTTGGCGATTATGCGTCGCCTGCGTGCCGATCGCCTGACGGCGACGGTGCCCATCATGATGCTTACCGCCAAGGACACCGAGCTCGACAAGGTGATGGCGCTCGATGGCGGTGCCGACGATTACCTGACTAAGCCGTTTTCGCTCATGGAGCTTGCGAGCCGCTGCCGCGCACTGCTGCGTCGCGGCGGCATGGTCAAGCAGACGAGCGATGTGCTCAGCGTGGGCGACATCGTGCTCTCGCCCAGCCATCGCGAGGTGACCGTTGCCGGCGAGCCGCTTAAGCTCACCCTGCGCGAGTTCGACCTGCTCGAGTACCTCATGCGCAAGCCCGGCGTGGTCTTTACCCGCGAGTCGTTGCTGCAGAGCGTGTGGGGCTGGGACTTCGACGGCGGTTCGCGCACCGTTGACGTGCACGTGCAGACGCTTCGCCAAAAACTGGGCGAGCATGCCAGCGCCATCGAGACCGTGCGCGGCGTGGGTTATCGCCTGGCCGAGCCTTCTGCCGGTGATGGTGCCGAAGGCGACGACACCGCGGACACCGCATCGGAGGAGTAACCCGTGGTCTTCGCCCCCCAGGGAAAACATACGCTGTCGCACCGCGTTTTTGTGACGATCTTTGTCTGCGCCATGGCGGTTATCGTGGCGTTTACGGTGCTGGGTGCGTTCTTTGTGCAAAACACTTTGGCGGATGCCACGAGTGCCAATCTGGCGCAGGAGACCGAGCTCATTGCTGCCGCCCTCGACGAGCAGCAGGAGCCCATTCCGTTCTTGCGAAGCCTCGATCGCGAGGATCTTCGTATCACGCTGATCAATAAGGACGGATCTGTTGCCTACGACAACGAGGTGTCGCCTTCCACACTGCCCAACCATGGCGATCGCCCCGAGGTCATCGAGGCCTTTGAGAGTGGTTCGGGTTCCGCGGAGCGCGCAAGCTCTACTCTCGACGAGATTATGCTGTATCGCGCCGTTACCCTTGATAACGGCCAGGTCGTTCGCTTGGCGCAGGCCCAGCCTGGCGTTACGGCGATTTTGCTGTCGATGCTGGCGCCGATGCTGCTTATCGCAGCAGCGGGTGCAGTACTCTCGTTTTTTATGGCGCGCCGTGAGTCCCGTGCCATCATCGCGCCGTTGCAAGAGGTGGATTTGGATCACCCACGCCGTAGCTATGAGCACGCCTATGCCGAGATGGTCCCCATGCTTGAGCGTATCGAGTCGCAGCGCCAGGAACTCAAGCGCCAAATGGCGGTGCTAGCGGACAACGACCGCATGCGCCGCGAGTTCACGGCGAATATCACCCATGAGCTCAAGACGCCGCTTACGGCGATTTCGGGCTATGCCGAGCTCATCGCAAACGGCATGGTCGAGGGCGAGGATGACCTGCGCAACTTTGGCGGTCGCATCTATCGCGAGGCGGGCCGCTTGGCAGCGCTTGTCAACGACATCCTTACGCTGTCTAACTTGGACGAGGCCGAGCGTGCCACTGAGGGCGAGGCGGTGCCCATTGGGTCCACGGAGCCTATTGAGCTCTCGCGTGCCATCTACGCGGTTGAGCAGCGTCTTGAACAGGTCGCCCGTCAGGCGAATGTGACGATAAGTCATGAGACCAAGCCTGTGGTCATCGAAGGCGTGTCGCGCTTGATTGACGAGCTCATCTATAATCTGGCAAGCAACGCCATCCGCTACAATCGACCCGGCGGTACGGTTACGCTGCAGTGCGGCACCAACGACGAAGGCCATCCGTTCCTCGCGGTCGCCGACACGGGAATCGGTATCGCGCCTGAAGAACAGGGCAAGGTATTTGAGCGGTTCTATCGCGTGGACAAGAGTAGGTCCAAGGTACGCGGCGGAACCGGTCTGGGGCTTGCCATTGTCAAGCATGCGGCCCTGTATCATCACGCCACGCTCGATCTGTCGAGCGAGTTGGGCGTGGGGACCACCATTACGGTGACGTTTCCCATACAGCAGGACGAGCCATTCGCATAGCGATACAACATAGATATTGATATAGACGCCGCATTTGACTTTCGGGTGCGGCGTTGTTGTGCAATTTTACAATTGCTTCCGACATTTTTACAGGAGAGCCTGTTTCTTATGTATAGAGTTTGGTCTCGGTAAAAAGATGCGATAACATACGGACAGTTTTGTCAATCCGAACTGGGGAAATGAAAGGCAAGCTGCATGACCCTTCTCGAACTGTTCCAGCTGCTGAAGAAGCACCTCAAGCTGGTCATCACCCTTCCGGTGGTCTGCGCGATCGCCATGGGCATCGTGTCCTTCGTTGCGATGGACAACACCTACACTGCGACGACGAGCATGTACATTCTCGCCAAGACCGACGATAGCGGTCAGATGAGCTACAACGATCTCTCGGCGAGCCAGATGCTTTCCAACGATATCGCCACGCTGCTGGATAGCGATAGCGTTAAGAGCGGTGCAGCCAATGAACTGGGCCTCACCGATCTGGATGACTACAAGGTGTCTGTTTCCTCCGAGACCACCACGCGTGTCATTACCCTTTCGGTTACCGGCACCGATGCCAAGGAGACGGCTAAGGTCGCAAAGGCCATGGCCAGCTCGGTGAGTACGGTCGCTCAGAACGTCGGCGCTGCCCAGAGCATCAACGTTATCGACGAGGCTAAGACCCCCGAAGCCCCCAGTGGCCCCAAGCGCACGCTGTATATCGCCGTCGCGTTCCTCGCCGGTATCTTTATCGCAGTTGCCTATGTCGTTTTGGCAGACATGCTCAACACCCGCATCCGCGGTGCAGAAGAGGCAGAAGAGCTCCTGGGTATTCCCGTTGTTGGCCGAATTCCGGCTATGAAAGGTGGTAAATAGGCATGGCTAAGGCAAAGAACACCGATAAGCTCGTTGTACAGAATGCCGCCAAGACCCTTCTGGCCAACATCCGCTTTGCGAGCGTGGACGACCCCATTCGCACCATCACCGTTACCTCCTCGATTCCCAACGAGGGCAAGTCTACGGTTTCCATTAACCTTGCTCAGGCAATCGCCACGAGCGGCAAGTCCGTGCTCCTGGTCGAGGCCGATATGCGTCGCAGGTCCCTTTCCGATATGCTCGGCGTCCGCTCCCGCGGCGGACTCTATGCGGTTCTTTCCGAGCAGATCTCCATTGACCAGGCAATTGTCGAGACGGGTCAGAAGAACTTCTACTTCCTCGATGCCGAGCCGCATATTCCCAATCCTGCCGACATCATCGTCTCTCACCGCTTTGCCAAGCTGGTAAAGGCGCTTTCTGCCAAGTTCCAATACGTCATCTTCGATGCTCCTCCGGTCGGCACCTTCATCGATGCTGCCGAGATTGCCAGCCTGACCGACGGCACGCTGTTCGTGGTGCGCGAGGACTTTACCAAGCGCGAAGAGGCGCTCAACGCCATCGGTCAGCTTAAGAAGTCCGAGAAGGTCAAGCTCATCGGTACCGTCATGAACTACTGCGAGACCGAGACCAGCGAGTACTACTATTCTTACTACACCAAGGACGGTAAGAAGGTTAAGAAGGGCTCCGACGATCAGGGCACTTCCAAAAAGGGCATCTTCACCAACCGAGCAAACGTTTAGTTGATTAAGGCCGACTTATGCGTGACATTCATTGCCATATCTTGCCGGGTGTAGACGACGGCGCCGCCGATCTCGATGAGAGCTTGGCGATGCTCGAGGCTGCCAAGCGGGCCGGTGTAACCAGAATCGTTTGCACTCCTCACTGCCGTGATCCCTATTTCGATTACGATAAGATGTGGGATGCCTTTGAGCTGCTGCGCGATAACGCTGACGGTTTTCCGCTTCAGATGGGCTTCGAGGTCAACCATCGAAAGCTCGTTGAGCTTGGTATCGATGCCGCGGAGCACCTGCATTTCGATGGAACCAATGAGTTTCTGCTCGAGCTTTCGACGCATGCCGATGCGTATGCGTTTAGAGAGTACGAGAACACGATTTACGATTTGCAGTGCCGCGGTTACCAGGTGATCATTGCTCATCCTGAGCGCTATCGCGCCGTCCAAAAGGATGTAAGCGTGGCGGAGCGCTTGGTCGATATGGGCTGCAAGCTGCAGGCTTCGGCGGACTTTATTGCCGGCGGTCGCTTTGGTCGCGAGAAAAAGCCGGCACAGCGTCTGTTCGATCAGAACCTGTACAGCTTCATCGCGAGCGATGCCCATAACGTGGGTCATTACGACTGCCTGGCGAAGGCTCGCGCGAAGTTTAGCGTGCGCGGAGCTCATTTTCGCTAAAATCTGTCCCTAACGTTCGCATTGAATGAAAGGGCAGCCATGGATATCCAACTTAAGACGGGATGCTTTGATGACGCGGCGTTGGTGCGCCGCGTCGTTTTTATGGACGAGCAGGGCTACGAGAATGAGTTCGACGCTATCGACGAGGATCCGAACTGCATTCATGTGACGCTCTATGTAGACGGCGAGCTTGCCGGTTGCTCGCGCGTGTTTCCCGAAGAGCTTGAGCGCGTGGCTGACGCAAAGGCCCCGGTGTTGCCGGCATGCGACATGGACGAAGGCGTTGCGGCGGGGGAGACCTACATTATGGGGCGCGTCGCCGTGCTGTCCACCATGCGCCGTCGCGGTCTGGCAAGCAAGATTGTCGAAGCCAGCGAAGCTGCTGCGTGCGATGCCGGCGCCAAGCTTATTAAGCTGCATGCGCAGGAATACGTGCTGCCGCTCTATGTAAAGGCGGGCTACACGCAAATTGCCCCGGTAGACTACGAAGACGAGGGCCAGCCCCATGTCTGGATGGCCAAGCGCGTAGATGGTAGATAGGGACGTTCCTTTTTGCCGGCAGTTTGGGACACTCCTTGGCATCCGCCGCACGGTCGTTTCAACATACAGTTTTTCGATTCCGTATGTATATATGCGCGCTAATGGGTTATAAAATCTAAGTCTGAACATAGCAGGTCTGCGATGCGGCTCGGGCGACCGGGCCGTTTTTGCGGACGGGGGTAGCGCGAAAGGACTGCACATGCGTCAATTTAAGACCGAGAGCAAAAAACTGCTCGACCTCATGATCAACTCCATCTACACCAATAAGGAAATCTTCCTGCGCGAGCTTATCTCTAACGCGAGCGACGCCGTCGACAAGCTCAACTTTAAGAGCCTGCAGGACCCGAGCGTCAAGATCGACCAGGGTGACCTGGCCATTCGCGTTTCCTTTGATAAAGACGCCCGCACCATTACCATCTCGGATAACGGCATTGGCATGACCGCCGAGGAGCTCGAGCGCAATCTGGGCACCATCGCCCATTCCGGCTCCGAGGAGTTTAAGACCGAGAACGCCGAGCAGCAGGGCTCCGATGTCGACATCATCGGTCAGTTTGGCGTGGGCTTCTACTCGGCTTTTATGGTCGCCAGCCATGTGAAGGTCGTCAGCCGCGCCTATGGCGAGGATGTCGCCCATGTGTGGGAATCCGACGGTCTTGAGGGCTACACCATCGAGGACGGCGAGCGCGCCGAGCACGGTACCGATGTCATCCTGACGCTGCGCGAGAACGAGAAGCTCGATGCTGACGGCGAGGCCGAGACCTACGATCGCTTCCTGACCGAGTGGGGTCTCAAGAGCCTGATTCAGCAGTACAGCAACTATGTGCGCTACCCGATTCAGATGATGGTGTCCAAGAGCCGCCAGAAACCCAAGCCCGAGGACGCCGGCGACGATTACAAGCCCGAGTACGAGGACTACCAGGAGCTCGAGACCGTCAACTCCATGACACCGATCTGGAAGAAGCGCAGCTCCGATGTCGAGCAGAAGGACTACGACGAGTTCTACAAGTCCACGTTCCACGACTTTGACGATCCTGCGCGCACCATCAGCTTCCACGCCGAGGGCACGCTCGAGTATGACGCCCTGCTGTTTGTGCCGGGACGCGCGCCGTTCGATCTGTACAGCAAGGACTACGAGAAGGGCCTGTCGCTTTACAGCTCCAACGTCCTGATCATGGAGAAGTGCGACGACCTGCTGCCCGACTACTACAACTTTGTCCGCGGCGTCGTGGATTCCGCCGATGTGTCGCTCAACATCTCGCGCGAGACGCTTCAGCAGAACCGTCAGCTCAAGGCCATCGCCAAGCGTGTGGAAAAGAAGATCACCGCCGACCTTGAGGATATGCGTGACAACGACCGCGAGGCCTACGAGAAGTTCTTTGAGAACTTTGGCCGCGGTCTTAAGTACGGCATCTACTCGAGCTATGGCATGAAGGCCGATGAGCTTGCCGACCTGTTGCTGTTCTGGTCTGCCAAGGAACAGAAGATGATTACCCTGGCCGAGTATGCCAAGGGCATGCCCGAGGATCAGAAGGCCATCTACTACGCCGCCGGCGATTCGCGCGAGCGCTTGGCCAAGATGCCCGTGGTAAAGGGCGTGCTCGACCGCGGCTATGACGTGCTGCTGCTGACGCAGGATGTGGATGAGTTCACGTTCCAAGCTATGCGTGAGTACGTTGCCGCCGATATGCCTAAGATCTACGAGGACGACGCAGCTCGCGAGGCTGCCGAAAAGGCTGTGGCCGACGGTGCCGAGCCCGAGGTCGAGGATCGTCATCTAGAGCTCAAGAACGTTGCGACTGGCGATCTTGATCTGGCGACCGAGGACGAGAAGAAGGAGGCCGAGGACGCCACCAAGGAAAACAAGGACCTCTTCAGCGCTATGAAGGAGGCGCTCGGTGACAAGGTCGAGAAAGTTGCCGTCTCCGCGCGCCTGACCGATGCCCCCGCTTGCATCACCACCGAGGGCCCGCTTTCGCTCGAGATGGAGAAGGTGCTCCAGAATGGTCCCGAGGGCGCGCCCGACGGCATGCCCAAGAGCCAGCGCGTGCTCGAGCTCAACGCCAAGCACCCGGTCTTTGCCAAGCTTGTCACTGCCCAGAAGGCGGGCGACGCCGACAAGATCAAGCAGTACTCCGGTCTGCTCTACGACCAGGCCCTGCTCGTCGAGGGCATCCTCCCCGAGGACCCCGTTGCC
>USNA01000012.1 GCA_900555955.1 uncultured Collinsella sp.
TGCACGATCGTGGCATCGATACCGTGGTACTCGGCTGCACACATTTCCCGCTGCTCGTGGGGCCTATTCGCCATGCGCTGGGTCCCGGAGTGCGCGTGGTGAGCTCCGCCGAGGAGACCACGCGTGAGCTGACCGATATTCTCACGCGCCGCGAGCAGCTGGCGGGCGATACCGCTGAGCCGCAGCATCGCTTTGCCACCACGTCTGACAACATTGCCGAGTTTGCGGTGGCGGGTAGCTTTATCTTTGGCCAGCCGCTCAAAAGCATCGAGCATGTCGATATCGACGAACTCGGTTAGGCTCGCAATGTCGCCGGAGGCTTCGCCACATCTTTTGCCGAAAGGATAGTTCCATGGAATACATGCAGGTCAACCGCGCCAACGGCCGTGCCGCCAACGAGCTGCGCCCCGTTAAGCTCACCCGCGGCGTTATGAAGCACGCCCACGGCTCGTGCCTGGCCGAGTTCGGCGACACGCGCGTACTGTGCGCCGCCACCATCGAGGAGGGTGTGCCGGGTTGGCGCAAGGGCGCCAAGGCCGGCTGGGTAACGGCGGAATATGCGATGCTGCCGGCCTCGACCGGTAAACGCTGCAAGCGCGAGCATGCCAACCGAAAGGGTCGCTCCATGGAGATCGAGCGCCTCATCGGCCGCAGTCTGCGTACCGTCGTCAACATGAAGGCGCTCGGCGAGTACACCGTTACCGTCGACTGCGATGTGATCCAGGCCGATGGCGGCACGCGTACGGCGAGCATTACCGGTGCCTGGTTGGCGCTGCACGACGCCCTTGCCATGTGGGTCGAGGCGGGCAAACTCGAGCGCATTCCGCTCACGGGCCAGGTCGCTGCCATCTCAATGGGCGTTGTCGACGGCAACACCCTGCTCGACCTCGATTATTCCGAGGACAGCCACGCCGAGGTCGACATGAACCTCGTCGCCACCGATTCCGGTGAGATGATCGAACTTCAGGGTACCGGCGAGCAGGCGCCCTTTGACCGCAAGCGTCTCAACGCTCTGCTCGACCTGGGTGACAAGGGTATCGCCGAGCTCATCGAGCTTCAGCGCCAAGCCCTCGCCTAACCTGCCAAAAAGGGACAGGTTTATTTTGGCAGGTTTTATCTGGGAAAACGTCGAAGTATAAGACTGCCGTTGATTGAGACGGGAGAGAGGCCGAAGTCCTCGTCGTCCTCAACTCGGCATTGCTATAGAGACAAAGGAGGCCAGCTATGGCACTTGAGAAGATTGACATCGACACCCTCGACCCGGCGGCGACCATCGTCGTGGCAACCGGCAACGCCCATAAGCTCACCGAGATCGAGGCCATTTTGGGCAAGGTCATGCCCGAGGTGCGCTTTGTGGCGCTCGGTCAGCTGGGCGATTTTGAGGACCCCGAGGAAAATGGCACGACGTTTTTGGAGAACGCCATCATCAAGGCGCAGGCTGCCGTTGAGGAGACGGGCCTTATGGCCATCGCCGACGATTCTGGCTTGGTCGTCGACGCGCTGGACGGCGAGCCGGGCGTGTATAGCGCGCGCTATGCGGGCGTGCATGGTGACGATGCCGCCAACAACGCCAAGCTTCTCGTTAACCTGGAAGGCGTGGCAGATGAGGATCGTACCGCGCGCTTTATGAGCGTCGTCGCGCTTATCGATACGGACGGCCTGGTCACCTATGGCGAGGGCACCTGCGAGGGCGTTATCGCGCACGAGGGTCGCGGTGATCACGGCTTTGGCTACGACCCGCTGTTCCTGCCGGTCGATACGCCGGGCAAGACTATGGCCGAGCTCACGGCGGACGAGAAGAACGCCATCAGCCATCGTTTCCATGCGCTCGAGCATCTGTCCGCCAAGCTGACGGGCGAGGAGTAGGCCGTGCGTGCGGTGGTGCAGCGCGTGCTCAGCGCCGGCGTGACGGTCGACGGTGAGTGCGTGGGCCGCATTGGACGCGGCTACCTGGTACTGCTGGGCGTGGGCCACGGCGACACACGCGCCGAAGCCGACAAGCTGTGGGGCAAGCTCCGCGGGCTGCGTATCAACGAGGACGAGAACGGCAAGACCAACTTGGCATTGGCCGATGTCGACGGCGAGGTACTCGTGGTGTCGCAGTTCACGCTGTTTGCCGACTGCCGCCACGGCCGCCGTCCGTCGTTTACGGATGCCGGCGCGCCCGATGTCGCTAACGAACTTTACGAGTACTTTCTGACGCTCGTCGCCCAGGACGTTGAGCATGTGGCGCACGGTATCTTTGGCGCCGACATGAAGGTCGACCTGGTCAACGACGGCCCGTTTACCATCGTTCTGGACACCGATAGCCTGTAAGTAGTCAATTTGGAACGGGGCTTTTTTAGCTGCTTGCGTATGGCTGCAGCAGGGTGCTATAGTATTAGAGTTTTGTCTATCTTAGGGGTATTATCCCCTTTTTGAATTGCACCCTCTGGAGGCCCTATTCATGGAAGAGATGGAAGTCAATCACGTCGACGACATCCACGAGAAGCTGACCGATATGGTGGGCGATCGCGTCAAGGTTAAGGCCAACATGGGCCGTACCCGCGTCATCGAGCGCATGGGCACCATCAAGAGCGTCCACCCCGCCGTCTTTATCGTTGAGGTTGACGAGCGTCGCGGCCGCAAATCGCGTCAGTCCTACCAGTACATCGATGTCCTTACCGGCCAGGTCGAACTGTTCGACCCCGAGAGCGGCGAACATATCTTTACCCCGCTCGGCAACCAGCTCGAGGAGCACTAACGGTGACCGATCGGCCCCTCATCCTTACCGCGCCGGCAAAGATTAACCTCTATCTGGGAGGTCATACCGAGCGCGACGCCCGCCGATACCGTGACGGTCGCGCCGGCGCAGGTGTTGACCGTCCAGACGGTTCCGGCATCCGATTTTCCCATGCAAAAAAATACGGCTTATCGGGCGGCAATCGCTATGGCCGAGCATTACGGTCGCGATGCCAACGTGTGCGTGACGATCGAAAAGCGTATCCCGCTGTGCGCCGGCCTGGGAGGCCCCTCGACGGATGCCGCCGCGGTCATCGTTGCCTTGGCCGAGCTGTGGGGTATCGACCGCGCCGACCCCGCGCTCGATGACATCGCTCGCGGTATCGGCGCCGACGTGCCGTTCTTTTTGCACACGAGTCCCGCATTCTACGTCGGCGGGGGAGATGTGCTGGCCACTGAGTATCCTGTGCTTCCGGCGACACCTGTCGTATTGGTCAAACCGCACGAGACGAGCGTTTCAACGGTTGAAGCGTATCGACGATTTGATGAGAGCCCAGTGCCCGCGGACAAACCCGGTGCGATTGCTTCTGCCTTACGCGCCGGCGATGCCGAGGCGGCATATGCGCTCGTTCATAACAATCTGGGCGTCATATCCGCGCAGATGGAGCCGCGGATCCAGGCGGTTCTCGACTGGCTGCGCGCACAGGAGGGAACCGTTGCCGTGGACGTGTGCGGTTCGGGTGCCTGCTCGTTTGCCATTTGTGATACCGTCGCTGCAGCAGCCCATCTTGCGGGAGCTGCCCAGCAAAATGGCTGGTGGGCCTGCGCGACTGAGCTTATTCCCAACACGGTTCAAATCGACGCGCCAAAGAAATAAAAATTTCTCTAGCACGCGGCGAAAATCTTTGTTACTATAGTCGAGCTAACGGGTTGTGGCTCAGTTTGGTAGAGCACTGCGTTCGGGACGCAGGGGTCGCTGGTTCAAATCCAGTCAACCCGACCAGAGCATGAGGAGGGACCGCTTCTTGCGGTCCCTTTTTTTAGCTATTGTTGTGATACCGCGGCACCCGCGGTATACTCATTCGAGCTTGTCTCGCTGTATTGTGGAGGTCTACATGTTTGGACTGAGGGCTCCTGAGCTCATCATTATTCTCGTCGTTGTCTTGATCATCTTCGGGCCTAAGAACCTGCCGAAGCTCGGCAAGTCTCTCGGCTCTACCGTCAAGAATATCCGTGAGGGTATGGAGGGCGACGATAAGGGCGAAACTAAGCAGGCCGAGGACGTTGTGGTCGAGGAGTCCAAGGAGGACAAGGAGATCGCAGAGCTCGAGGCCAAGCTCGCTGCTGCCAAGAAAAAGCAGGCAGAGGACAGCGACGCGGACGCAGAGTAGTCCCATCCCTTTGGGGTGAGCACCTGACCGGCTTGCCCGCAGGCTAGCCGGTCTTTTTCGTTTTGTTGACAGTTGATCGTTACATCATAGTTGGGGAGATATCCGTATGGACGCAAGCCAGATCGTACTGACCGCTGAGGGTCGCCAGAAGCTCGTCGAGGAGCTCGCTTGGCGTGAGGGCGATTACGCCAAGGAGATCGTCGAGGACATCAAGGAAGCCCGCGCGTTTGGCGACCTTTCGGAGAACTCCGAGTACGATGCCGCCAAGGACAAGCAGGCCCAGAATGCTGCTCGCATTGCCGAGATTCAGGCTATTCTCGCCAACGCTCAGGTTGCTGCCACCACGGGCGATCTGACCGTCTCCATCGGTTCCACCGTTTCTCTGATCGATCCCAACGGTGAGGTCATGGAAGTCACGCTCGTCGGTACCACCGAGACCAACTCGCTCGAGCACAAGATCTCCAACGAGTCTCCGGTCGGTCACGCCATCATCGGTCACGGCGAGGGCGACTCCGTTGAGGTCGTTACGCCTTCTGGCAAGACCCGCGTCTACACCATCGCCAAGATCGCACGCTAGACCACGGTCCCGCGTAAAGGTATGTTTTCGCTCCCTGGGACCGAATCCTGGGGAGCGTTTTAGTTTGAGGAGCTAACTTATGGCAGAGAACCAGAACGTCGCCGATCAGGCCTCGACGCTCAACGACGAGCGCGCCACGCGTCTGGCAAAGCGCGCCGCCCTGTTCGAGGCGGGCCAGAACCCCTATCCCGAGCACTCCGAGATCGAGGACTATGTCGTCGACATTGAGGCCAAATATGCCGATCTTGCCGATGGCGAGGATACTGAGGACGTCGTGAAGATCGGCGGCCGCGTGGTCGCCAAGCGTGGTCAGGGCAAGATCATGTTTATCGTCGTGCGCGACGCTACCGCCGAGATTCAGCTGTTCTGCCGCATCAACGACATGGACGAGGCAGCTTGGAATACGCTCAAGGCTCTCGACCTTGGTGACATCCTGGGCGTGACCGGCGTGGTTGTTCGCACCAAGCGCGGCCAGCTCTCCGTTGCCCCCAAGAGCGCGACCCTGCTCTCCAAGGCCGTTCGTCCGTTGCCCGAGAAGTTCCACGGCCTCTCCGACAAGGAGACCCGTTATCGTCAGCGCTATGTCGACCTGATTGCCAACGACGATGTTCGCGAGACCTTCCGCAAGCGCTCGCAGATTCTCTCCACCTTCCGCCGCTTCATGGAATCTGACGGCTATATGGAGGTCGAGACCCCCATCCTGCAGACCATTCAGGGCGGCGCTACGGCCAAGCCGTTCATCACGCACTTCAACGCGCTCGATCAGGAGTGCTACCTGCGCATTGCTACCGAGCTGCACCTCAAGCGCTGCATCGTCGGTGGCTTTGAGCGCGTCTTCGAGATCGGCCGCATCTTCCGCAACGAGGGTATGGACCTCACCCACAACCCCGAGTTCACCACGATGGAGGCCTATCGTGCCTTCTCCGATCTCGATGGCATGAAGGCACTCGCCCAGGGCGTCATCAAGGCTGCCAACAAGGCTATCGGCAATCCCGAGGTCATCGAGTATCAGGGCCAGACCATCGATCTGTCCGGTGAGTGGGCAAGCCGTCCCATGACCGATATCGTCTCGGACGTGCTCGGCAAGCAGGTCACCATCGACACACCGGTCGAGGAGCTTGCCGCCGCTGCGCGCGAGAAGGGCCTGGAGATCAAGCCCGAGTGGACTGCTGGCAAAATTATCGCCGAGATTTACGATGAGCTGGGCGAGGACACCATCGTCAACCCGACCTTCGTATGCGATTACCCCATCGAGGTCAGCCCGCTTGCCAAGCGTTTTGAGGACGATCCGCGCCTGACGCACCGCTTTGAGCTGGTCATCGCCGGCCACGAGTACGCCAACGCATTCTCCGAGCTCAACGACCCGGTCGACCAGGCTGCGCGCTTTGCTGCCCAGATGGCTGAGAAGGCCGGCGGCGACGATGAGGCCATGGAGTACGACGAGGACTACGTGCGTGCCCTCGAGTACGGTATGCCTCCTGCGGGTGGCATTGGCATCGGTATCGACCGTGTAGTCATGCTGCTCACCAACCAGGCCTCCATTCGCGACGTCCTGCTGTTCCCGCACATGAAGCCCGAGAAGGGTTTCCAGTCCGGCGCCGCTGCCGCCAAGGCTGCCGAGGCCGGCAACGCCGCAAGCCCGTTCGTCAAGCCGCTCAAGCCCACGCTCGATTACTCCAAGATCGCCGTCGAGCCGCTGTTTGAGGAGTTCGTCGACTTCGATACCTTCTCTAAGAGCGATTTCCGTGCCGTGAAGGTCAAGGCATGCGAGGCCGTCAAGAAGTCCAAGAAGCTGTTGAACTTTACGCTCGACGACGGCACCGGCACCGACCGCACCATCCTCTCCGGTATTCACGATTATTACGAGCCCGAGGACCTGGTCGGCAAGACGCTGCTCGCTATCACAAACCTGCCTCCGCGCAAGATGATGGGTATTCCCAGCTGCGGTATGTTGATCAGCGCTATTCACGAGGAAGAGGGCGAGGAGCGCCTCAACCTGATCCAGCTCGACGCCTCCATCCCCGCCGGCGCAAAGATGTACTAACTAGTTACGCGGTTCTACGAACCGCGTAACGGCTCGACGCTGTGCGCCGCCCAGAGCGACAATTTGTCATTCAAAAGGCAAGGCATGACCAGAAGGTCTATGCCTTGCCTTTTTCATGCCAACTTGTTCGCTCTGGACGGCGCTCGCTGGCGTTGCCGAAACATCGGCGTTGCCTTGGTCCAGATGTGGCACTTGGGGACGGTCCTTTTCGTCGGGGCCTACCGGCGCATTGGGGGTTTGCGCCTTCCATGCATGACAGCCGTCTCTTTTATGTTTCCTTTAGCCGTTGCTGCTTAGGATGGGGGTTAGTCGGTAGGAAGGGAGTGTCTATATGGACGACGCGAGCGAGCGTGCAATCGAAGAGGACATGCTCGATCAGTTCAATTACTTTGACGATGAGGATGAGGAGCTGATCGATCGTCGCGAGCCGGCACCGCTTGACTCATTTGATCTGGTCGATGAAGAGCCCGACGAGGACGAGGGCGAATCAGCGGAGCCCTCACGGTCTTCGCGCCTTGACTCGCTGCTTTCGAGAGCCCCCCTGCACCACGGCGTTCGTGCCGGCGCGCTCCATATGAAAACTGACTGGCATCAGATCGTGACGGCAGGCGATGAGCTTGCCGTCGATGCGCCGCTCACCGATAAGTCATCCATCATCTGCCGTACCGGCATGCTTATGCTGGCAAGCGGAACAGGTGCCTGGCGCGTGCGCGATACCATGAATCGTGTTGCCGCTGTACTCGGCGTCACGATTCACGTCGACCTGAGTCTTCTGTCGTTTGAGTGCACCTGCATCGAAGATGGCCACTGCTTTAACGAGGTTGTCAGCCTGCCCACAACGGGGGTCAATACTCATCGCATTTGGATGATGGAGAGCTTCTTAAAGGAAATCGAGATTTACGGGCGCCGGTTTACCGTGCACGAATACCACGAGATGCTCAAGACCGTTGAGAGCTCAAAGCCCGATTACGCTCCCTGGCAACAGGGCCTTGCGGCGGCCTGTGCTTGTGGCGCCTTCGTCTTTTTGCTCGGCGGCGGCCCTATCGAGATGGCCTGTGCGTTCGTAGGCGCTGGTGTCGGCAACTTTGCTCGTTCCCATATTCTCAAGCAGGGTCTTGGCCAGTTTAGCGCGCTGACGACTGGTGTTGCGCTCGCTTGCGTTTCGTATCTGCTGGCATTGCTCGGCCTTGGCCAGGTCGTACCGGGGGCAATGTCGCACCAAGAAGGCTATATCGGCGCCATGCTCTTTGTGATTCCCGGCTTTCCCCTCATTACGGCAGGCCTCGACATCGCTAAGCTCGACATGCGAAGCGGCATTGAGCGTCTTTCGTATGCCGTGTCGATTATTGTGATGGCGACCCTCGTAGGCTGGATGGTTGCCGAATGTGTGGGGCTGGCGCCGGATGACTTCGCCCCGCTCGGCCTCTCACCGTTGGCTCTTACGCTCTTGCGCATACTGATGAGCTTTATCGGTGTATTTGGCTTCTCGGTTATGTTCAACAGCCCGGTAAAGATGGCCGCGGCGGCAGGGCTCATCGGCGCCGTGTCCAATACCTTGCGCCTTACGCTCGTCGATGCGCCGACGATGCTTCCCTTCCTGGGCTTGAGCGTAGGCATGCCTCCCGAGGCGGCTGCATTTATCGGGGCGCTCGTATCGGGCCTTCTGGCAAGCCTGGCAGAAATCAAGCTCACCTACCCACGTATCGCCCTCACGGTGCCATCGATCGTCATTATGGTGCCGGGCTTGTATCTGTATCGCTCGATGTATTACATGTGCACCTTCGACACGGTCAATATGCTCGGCTGGTTTGTGCGCGCGGTGCTCATCGTGGCGTTTTTGCCTGTTGGCCTGGGTGTGGCGCGCACCCTCACCGATCCTCGCTGGCGCCACACCAGCTAATTGGTGCAAGGGGGACAGGTCACTTTGCACCAAATGAGTTGCGGTGAAATAGGGACTGAATTGCTGCTTAAAGGGTCAAAACAGTCCGTATTCCACCGCAACTTATGGGGTCGGGGGATTATTGGTGCCCTGCATCTCCATAAACTCAACGCTTACGAAGCACGTGCTTTTCGTGCTAGGCTGATTCCACCACATAAGTAGTCGCAGACGCACGTATCACGGGCGGGCGAGATGAAGTCCCAACAGCTCCATCTCGCCCGCCCGTTTTTGTTGTGCGCCGCGGCGCAACACAGAAAGGACCATGCCCTTTATGCCTATCAACAAACGAGAGAGCCTGCTGTTCACCTTTATCATGTGCTTTTGCATGGTGCTCTGGATGAGCGTCTACAACGTCGCCCTGCAGTATGGGGCCATCAACGGCGAGGTTATTGCCGCCGCGTGGCTCGGCTTCCCCGTTGCCTACATTTTTGCCATGTGCTGCGACTGGTTTGTTGCCAGCCCGCTGGCCAAAGGCTTTGCCTTCAAGTTCCTAGTTACTCCGGGCAAGAGCTCACCGCTTGCCATGACGCTCGCCGTCAGCTCCTGCATGGTCGTTCCCATGGTCATCATCATGTCGCTCTACGGCGCGTGCGAGGGTCTGACGCACATGCCCGGCGGCATCCTTGCGAACCTGTATTCCGTGCCCGCGATCTGGATGATCAACATCCCGCATAATTTTGTGATGGCGCTGCCGTGGAACCTTTTGGTAGCCGGTCCGATTTCCCGCTTCATCTTCCGTCGCGCCTTCCCTGTGGGGACGGTTTTCGAGGAGGAGCATGCCGAGCTCTTGGAGCAGGCTATGGCTTCTGAGTGCGAGTAGCTCGCTTAGGGACCTGCTGAGCGCGGGCGACTTGCTTGGTTGGAGCCCTAAGCGTGGATAGCTCGCTCGGCGACATCGCGGGCGCGAGCGGTGCGCATGACCGGAGGGCCCGTGCTGCTCCGTTGCCCGACGTGCTAGCGCGCAGACAATCTGTTGGTGCATTCGGCGGCTGCTGAAGCGTTTCGGCAGCCGCTTTTTATACGGAGTTTAAATACAACAGTCTGTTGTATTACGTAGAGTGGTATATCTCTAGCAGGAAAAATGCGAGAGACGGAGCATTATGGCGTTGCTAGTAGGACTGGACGTAGGGTCGACGACGACCAAAGTTTACGCGATGCACGAGGATATGACCGAGGCGTGGTGGGGATATCGCCGCCACGGGGCGTGTCAGGCAGCGAGCGTGCGCGCCATGCTCGGCGAGCTCGCCGAGCGCTTTCCCCATGAGTCGCTGCGCGTTGCGGTGACCGGCTCGGGTGCGCGCGATATCGCGACCGCGCTGGGCGCCTCGTACGTTCAGGAGGTGGTCGCCAACGCGCTCGCGATCAGCAGGTTCTATCCGCAGACGCGCTGCGCCATCGAGCTGGGCGGCCAAGACGCCAAGATGATCTTCTTCCGCACCAACGATAAGGGAGACATCGAGGTTGCCGACATGCGCATGAACGGCTCGTGCGCAGGCGGTACCGGTGCATTTATCGACGAGATGGCAAAGCTCATGGGGGTCGGCACCGAATCGGGCGAGTTCGAGCAGCTCGCAAGCCGGGGAACGACCGTCCACGAGGTCTCGGGCCGCTGCGGCGTGTACGCAAAGACCGATATCCAGCCGCTGCTCAACGAGGGCATTCCTACCACCGACCTGGCGCTTTCGGCGCTTCACGCGGTCGCCCGCCAAACGATCGGCGGTCTGGCCCAGGGTATCGACATCGAGCCGCCGGTAATCTTCGAGGGCGGTACGCTCGCCTACAACCCCACGCTGGTCCGCGTGTTCCGGGAGCAACTGAATCTATCGGACGATCAGGTTATCGTCCCGCGCGATCCGCAGATCATGGTCGCGCGCGGTGCCGCCCTGTCGCTGACCGACATGTTCGCATCGTCCCAACCGATCGACCTTCCCGACGCTTTTGTCCGGCTGGATAAGCTCGAGACGGTCGCGCCCGCAAGCGGGGAGGGACGTCTTGCCCAGCCCTTTTTTGCC
>USNA01000013.1 GCA_900555955.1 uncultured Collinsella sp.
GAGGAGTCGACGCAGCAGCTGGAACCGGCGGCCAAGCCGGTCAAGTACCTGGCTCAGGGCACCATCTACCCCGACATCATCGAGTCCGGCGCTCGCAAGACGGGCGGCAAGACGGCCACTATCAAGAGCCATCACAACCTGATCCCGTTCCCCGAGGGCGTGCACTTCGACCTCATTGAGCCGCTCGACCACTTCTTTAAGGACGAGGTCCGTGCGCTTGGTCTGGCGCTGGGCCTGCCGGGTCACATCGTGTTCCGCCAGCCCTTCCCGGGCCCGGGTCTGGCCATCCGCATCATCGGCGCGGTCGACAAGGAGAAGCTCGAGATCCTCAAGAACGCCGACGCCATCGTGCGCGAGGAGCTCGACGCCTACAACCAGCGTCTGTTTGAGCAGACCGGCGAGCGCAACTCCGAGCACAGCTGCTGGCAGTACTTTGCGGTTCTGCCCGACATTAAGTCCGTGGGCGTTATGGGCGACGAGCGCACCTACCAGCGCCCGATCATCCTGCGTGCCGTCGAGTCCAGCGATGCCATGACCGCCGACTGGGCCAAGCTGCCCTACGACGTGCTGGCCCGCATTTCCGGCCGTATCGTGGCCGAGGTCCCCGGCGCCAACCGCGTGTGCTACGACATCACGTCCAAGCCGCCCGCGACCATCGAGTGGGAGTAGGCTGATAGGGTTCTGACCTGCATTTTTGAGTGCCGCACTGTGCCGCTGAGTTTCGTTTCGTACGAGAGTCATGGCAAAGCCGCCAGCGATGTTGGTGAGTAAATACGATAACCGAGCCTCCGTTCCCGCGTTGGGACGGAGGCTTTTTCTTTGTCGTTTTACTCCCTTTCACCTGCGATTTCGCAATTTACTCCCCCGTGTTTCAAGACGGCAAGGCACGGTGCGGCATTCGGAGGAACGGGAGTAAGGATTCATCCCAAGTGAGTAGACGCGCGATTTTTGTCTCCGAGAGCCAAACGGGGCCGTTTCGGGGCCTGTGAAACTCAAATCGAACTCAATAGGCTTTTCGGCGGTCTTCTCACAGCGTTTTCCCAGGTGGTTAATGGGGAGTAAAGAATCTCGCCGCCTCAATGAAAACGGGAGTAACCAGGGGAAATGCCGCGGCGTACTGCCGCGTGCCGCCGTGTAAGCCACCGCGTCATTTACTCCCCAGGTGCGCCGGAAATGCCTTGGCATGCAATGGGGAGTAAAAACTCAGCTTACGCAGGCCCGAGCGGCGCTCGCCGCCTGGTCCACCGTCCTGATTCGGTTGCGTTGATCGCGAAATGCGGAGAGCCGCTACAGCGAGGCTTTCCAGTCCTCGTATTCGTCGGCGTCGATCTTGCCGTTTTCGAGCTGCGCGCGCTTCTCTGCCCACAGTTCGATCGCCATCGCGGCTTTGGGCGCGTGCGGCGCCTTGGGGTTCAGGGAGAGGCCCGTGCCGTCGGCTGCGGGCACGATGCCGAAGGAGTCCTCGAGCCGCACGAGCAGCGACATGAGGTCGCCCGCAGTCTCGACGCCGTAATCCTTGAGGGCGTTGACGGACACGCCGAGCGCCGCGGAGATGGACTCGAGCAGCTCGGGCTTCACGGCGCGGATGCCGCTCTCGTAGTGGCGCACGGCCCCCTCGGTCAGGCCGACCGCCTCGGCGAGCTGCGCCTGCGTCATGCCGCGCGACTTGCGGTACCGCCTTATGTTCTCGCCTACGGACATGAGCCCTCCTCCTGGAATTACGTACCAGCACATCTTATCAGCGTACGCAAATGTACGCAATTCTATTGACAGTACAGATATGTACGTTTACTCTGAATCTGTGAACCGTACGTATCCGTACGCCATTGATTGGAGGAGCCATGGACGAGAAGGTGGCGAAGACGCCGAGGCCGCACATGCTGGACGCCGACGAGGTCGCGGAGCTGCTGAGGATCAAGAAAGGCAGCGCCTACGAGGTGATCAGGAAGATAAACGCCGAGCAGGAGGCGCGCGGGCGCGTGGTCATCCGCGGGCGCGTTCGAAGCGACGTCTTCGACGCCCTGTACTTCCCGGAGGTGGACTGACATGCCCGTGTACAAGGACGACGGCAACGGCACGTTCTACGTGCAGTGCTACTACCGCGACGCCCGCGGCTCGAAGCGCCACAAGACGAAGCGCGGCTTCTCCTCCGAGGTGGAGGCCGCAGTGTGGGAGAGCCAGTTCAAGAGCCTTAACGGCGGGGCCATGGACATGACGTTCTCCGAGTTCGTCGAGGTGTACGCCTCCGAGGTGAAGCCGCGCATACGCGAGCACACGTGGATCACCAAGGAGTACATCATCAACGACAAGCTCGTGCCGTTCTTCGGGGACATGCGCATGTGCGACGTGAGGCCGATCGACGTCATCAGGTGGCAAAACGAGCTCACCGAGCACCGGGACGCCGACGGGAAGCCCTGGGCACCGACGTACCTGCGCACAGTGAACAACCAGCTCAACGCCATCTTCAACCACGCCGAGCGCTACTACGGCCTCAGCGACAACCCGGTGCGCAGGGTCGACAAGATAGGCTCGAAGAAGGGCGGCGAGATGCAGTTCTGGACCAAGGACGAGTACCTGAGGTTCAGCGAGGCCGTCATGGACAAGCCTCTCTCATTCCACGCCTTCGAGCTGCTTTACTGGACGGGCATACGCTGCGGCGAGCTCCTGGCGCTCACGCCGTCCGACTTCATGCTGGAGAGCTCGCGGCTGCGCATCAACAAGTCGTACCAGAGCCTCAACGGCGTTGACACCGTGACCGACCCCAAGACGCCCAAGTCCGTGCGCACGATCGTCATGCCCGCCTTCCTGCGCGACGAGATGGCGGACTTCATCGAGATGCGCGACGACGTCGCCCCCGACGAGCGCCTGTTCGCCGTGACCAAGCACTTCCTGGCCCACGAGATGGAGCGCGGGTGCAAGGCGTCGGGCGTGAAGCGCATCCGCATACACGACATACGCCACAGCCATGTGAGCCTGCTGATAGAGATGGGCTTCTCCGCGCTGGCCATCGCCGAGCGCATGGGCCACGAGGCGGTGGACATCACCTACCGCTACGCGCACCTGTTCCCCACGAAGCAGGACGAGATGGCCGCCGCGCTCGACGGGGCGAGGGGGTAAGAAGGATGCCGTGCGAGAACAGCGCCCGCAAGCGCAGCAAGACGATGGCGTTCCGCTGCACGCCCGAGGAGCGCAAGCTCATATGCGAGATGGCAGCCTGGAGCGGCATGAACAGGCAGGACTACATCATCGCCAAGCTCACCGATACCCAGGTCGAGGTGAGGCCCTCCGTGAGCGTGCAGAAGGCACTGAGGGACTCGATGGCGGAATTGGCCAAGGAGGTGCGGCTGGCGGCCTCCTACGGCGAGCTGAGCGAGTCCCTGCAACAGAGAATTGAGCACGTGATGAGGTTCTTCCTAGCGCTCGGCGAGCCTGTTGACGCGCCGACGGAAGAGACATCGCCACGAACTACGTTTTTGGAAGAGCCGGTTCCATCCGTCATCGATGCGGGTTCCGACACCGCAAGCATCTTCGAGATGGGACGCAGGTAGGGCCTAGCGCCAGACCTCCAACGCCTTGTCCGCAAGCCATTCGGCGCGATCGGCGATATCGCCCTCGTTCCAAGACTCCTTCTCTAGGGCATCGGCCATGGTCGCAAGGCCGGCGGCGCAGAGGGCCAAGCCGTCCTTGTATCCCTTTCCCTGCTTCTTGGTGGTCCAATCGGCATCGCGGATGGAGGCGTTGAGCGAATGCGTGATGATGGCGAGGTTGCCGAGCGTGAGGAGCTTCCGGTCCCTTCGCGTGGCAGCCTCATCGTCGAGGGCTCCCCATTTGTTTCGCCACTTCTTGGGCATCATGTGCTCGAGGGTGTACTGGTTGAACCCGAGCAGGGCCGTGCTGCTCATGCCTGGGCGAATGGCGCTTTCCAGCAGATAGAGGACGCCCTTGGACTGGAGGTTGTACAGACACGATTCCTCGAATGCCGCTCGAACCTCGGCGTCGCCGGGCATGTACGTCGTCGCCTCGTCATTGGCTTCGAGAGCCTTCCTCAGCGCCTCCGCGTCCTTCACCCCGTTCAGGATCAGCGAGGTGAACAGCCTGTTGTAGTTCTTCGTGGTCGCCTGAACCAGCGTTCGGCGGACGATGTAGGTCTCAAGCAGGGCGAAGACCTCGGATTCCTCGCCCGAAGACTCCGCGTTCTTGCGAACGTAGAGCACGTACGGGATGAGCGTCGAGTTCTTGAGGCCGAATATGAGCACGTTCAGGCGCTCGATGCCGGGGGCGGAGGGGATGTCCGCGTCGCAGCAGCTTGGGTCAAACGTGGACTCGAACACCTTGGCATACGCCTTCATGCTGCTGAGGATCTCGTCCTTGTCTCCGTTGCAGTACCTGCCGATGAAGTCCTTGTAGGACTGGAAGAGGTTCGAAGTACGCGAATAGAAGAGCTTGTCCTCGGTCGTGACGCCACGCCTCTTGTCCTGAACCAGGATCTGGAGGAACGCGTCGAAGAAGAGGTCGACGAGCGTGCGCTTGATGCGCCCGGTAACGATCTCCTGCTCCCAATACTCCCTCTTCTCAGCCGTGGGCTCGAAGACGTCTTCCCAGCACTCCTTGAACGCCTGCTCGTTCTCGCGGTTGAAGAAGTAGTTCTTAAGGAGCTCCGCCGTCGTCAGGCGCACCCCGAGCGAGTTGATGGTGTCGAATATCTGCTGCTCGTCCTCGCCCTCGGTAAGATCGATGCAGACGAACTGGACGTTCGACTTGATCGTGTTCCTGTCGACCTTCTCCGGGTCGATATTCTTGAGGAAGTAGTTGTAGGCAAGGACGATGGCCGAGGAGCCCTCGAGGGGTTCGCAGCCCGTGGCGCTGACGACCTTTTCGAAATCCTGCCGGTCGTACTTGCCGTGCCGCAAGGCGACATCGCCGGTCTCCAGGACGAAATCTCGCTCAAACAAATTGTTGGTGCCGTTTTTTGCACAGAGTGCCTTGAAGAAGATGACCATGGTCGTGAGTCGCTGCTGGCCGTCGATGACGGTGCGAACCTCGGAGACCTCGGACCAGGTGTTGCCGGAGGAGGCCTGCTTCAGGATGATGGAGCCCAGGAAATAGGGCCGCTTCGAGGCCGTGACGAACTCCATGTCGCCGAGGAAACGCTCCCATTGCTCTTCTCCCCAGACGTACGCCCTTTGGTAAAAAGGTATTTCGAGCAGGCGCGATCCGTTGAACACGCCGCTTATCGTTGCTTTTCCTGCATCCATCCTTAAAGCCCTATCTATCCTTTGCGGTTATTGCTGGCGGGGTCAATTTTATCAATACGCTGCTTGACCCTTTAATGTTCCCGGTCCTTGCCGTCTTCTCCCCAGAAGGTGCTCGAAGATGATGCGCAGGTCCTCGTCATCAAGGCAGCCGCCCTCGAGGCAGCCACGGTCGATGGTATCGATCATCGTCTGCCCCTTCTTCTTCGAGCGGTCGTAGATCACTGTGTCGAGGGATAGCTCCCTGCCGTCGCGCGTGAACATCTCGTGCATGAATTCGGCACTGTTCGCTTGACTCCAATCGCGTACCGCGTGCTCGAGCGGGCCGCTTCCCCTCGATATGGCGACATCCCAATGCTCGCAGTTAAGCAGAAGAAGTCGGTTCATGAACTCGACGCCCGAAAAACCGAGTCTCGCAAACGGCGGAAATAGAGGGTCATCTGAAAAGACCGCAGCATACTCACTGCTCAACGGCATATACGCGAGATGAAAATCGTACGAGTCGTCCTCGGGCCCGATGATGAACATAGGCATCGACGTCGTAACGAACCCTGAGCCGACGGGTGCCCTAAGGATGGAGAAGCTCTTCTCAAAAAAAGCCTTTCGAATACGGTTAACTGGCACAATATCATCGTTGGAGAAGAGCATGGTTGCGGCGGCGGCAAGCTCGACCACCGCTTGGGAATCCCCGCGCCAATCCGACCAATCGAGCAAGCCGAGCTCATAGGGTGTCAGATGAACGTTTCTGAGCAGCTCTTCGGCAGTCTCGCGTGACCATTTCTTGTCGACGCGCATACTGATAGGGTGCCGGACGATGATATTTGCTGCCAGCTCGCAAACGGCGGCTTTCCCATCAGAATACCCTTCGTCTTCGCACTGGTCTTCTTTCTGGCGTTCCAAAAAGCGATCGTAAAGCGGCGCGATGCGGCTCTCGAGCTCAGATAGCTTAACCTCGATGAGGTTCTGCGCATAGAATCTGTCTGTCGCATCGCCTGTCGCATCGGCATGCTCGACCTCATAAAGATCGCGCATGCTGCAAAGGTTCTCGCAATTCGTGCGGAAGAAGGAGCCCTTCTGTCTGCTGTAGGCATGAAGCTGCCCGGAGGAATCCGCGAAATGGCGCAGGTAGAACCGCGGCACCCAGTGCTGCTTTCGCGTCATCTTTCCGGGCAGCTTCGACATCCTAAGCCTTCACCGCCTCGTATTGGTAGGTCGTGCGCACGTTGTAATGGAAGTCGTTTCCGAGGTCCAGCGCCTCGAAGTGCTTCTTGGCGCAGCCGATCTTGATCTTCTCCGCGTCGCGCAGGGCGGGCTCGCCGTTCTTGCCGCCCTTGGTCTCGGTCACGAAGTACACGCGGCGCTCGCCGTCGGCCTCCTCGACGTACGCCCAGTCGGGGTTGTAACTGCCGAGCGGCGTGTCGATCTTGAACGCCGAGGGCAATTTCGCGAACACGAGAACCTCCTCCTGCTTGTCTAGAGCCTCGGCAAAGGAGCGCTCGACCCCCGCCGAGTCGTAGACCACGTAGTTGTACAGGCTCTTGCTCGTCATGTCCGGCTTCCACGCGTTCTGCCCAAGGTAGGCCGTGTAGTCGTCAAGCTCGAGGTCGCGCATGGTGTACCACTCGTCCTCGGGAAGGCGCACGTACTTGATGCCCTGGGCGATGAGGTCGTTCTTCACGCGGTTGATCTTGTCGCCGACCTGCGCGAGGAAGGTCGCGGGGTCGATCTCGAACTCGTCGAGGCGGCTGCAGCCCTCGAGGATCGCCTTGATGGTGCCGCGGGTGAGCCCGACGGCGTCCTGCAGCTCTGCGATCGGGTCGGGAAGGTCGTATTTCACCTTTCCCGAAACGGACACCACGGAGGTGCCCGTGCCCTCGGCGCTCACGCCCGCGTCGTCGATGCCCAGCGAGGCACGCTCGCTCGTCACCTGGGGCGGGCGCACGGCGAGCATGCCGTCGACAGCTTCGATGGCATGCTCGATGAGCTTGCCGGAGTCGACCTCGACCTGGAAGCGCGTGCGCTGGCGGATGCGGTCCCACAGGGCCTGGAACGCAGGGTCGAGCGTGACGTCCTTCTGCAGCTCGACCGAGACCTCCTTGGCCTTGTCACGGATCTGGACCCTCTGGGACTTGTGGATGATGATCGCCTCGACCTGCTCCTTGGCAGGCTCGAGCTCGGCGGGGAGCTCGACCTTGCCCTCCTCGGCGGCCGCCTTCAGCTCGGGCGTCACCGCGCCCTTGCCGTCGACCATGCCGGTCGCGACGAGGTGGTCGTAGACCTGCTTGGACTTCTCGTAGCCCAGGCGCTCCTCGACGCCATCATCGCCCTTGACCGTGACCTTCGTGAAGCTCTCCGGAGTGATGACGCCGAACTTGAAGTCCTCAGCCTCAAGCTCCTTCTGCAGGCCGTTGGCGAAGTCGTCGTAGCTCTCGTTCGCGATGACGGTGAGCACGTTCGCCTCTGGGTCGTACAGGCGCTCGCCATCCTGGTTCACGCACAGGCGCAGACCGCGGCCGATCTTCTGGCGCTTGGTCAGGTTGTCCTTTGTCTCGACGAGCGTGCAGATCTGGAACACGTTGGGGTTGTCCCAGCCCTCCTTGAGCGCGGAGTGGCTGAAGACGAAAGAGACGTCCTTGTCCGCGTCCTTGCCGTCCGGGAAGGAGATGAGCGTCTCCTTCTTCTGCATGATGAGCTCGAAGGCCCCGGCGTCGTCGGCGGTGCCGGCGGCTCCCTTGGAGTCCTTGAACTTGCCCTTCTTGTCCTTGGCGAAGTATCCCTGGTGCACGGCGTGGGGGTCGCGCACCAGCGGGGCGCCGACGGCTTCGTAGCACTCGAGCCACGTGCCCTTGCCGATCCCCGCCGCCTTTGCGATGCGACGAGGCGCCTTCGAGTTCAGGGCACCTGCGTACTCCTCCTCAAACATCAGGGCGTACAGGCCGTCGTGGACTTCGGGCTCGTAGACGCGGTATCGGTCGACGCGGTCGATGAAGAAGAGCGAGAGCACCTTCACGCCGCGCGGCCACAGCTCGAACTGGCGGGCCAGGTGGTCCTCGATGGTGCGGCGGATCTGCGCGCGCTTGACGACCTCCTCGTTGACGTCGCCCAGCGCCTCGCCGAGCTCGAGCACCTCGCCGTTCTGGAACTCTATGAACTCGTCGCCCACTGCGGCGCCGATGTTGTTGACCACCCAGCCGCTCTCGTAGTCGCTGTTCTCGCCGCTCTTCTGGTAGAGGTCGTTGCCGGTCTTCACCGTGACGGCCTTGCGCTTCTGCGTGCCGTCGGCCTGGCGCACGTCGATGGACACCTTGGCGGAGAACGGGTCGGACTTGACGGACTCGAGCCTCACGTACGCGCCGTTGAGGTTCGCCTCGGCCTTGATCGAGTCCACGCAGATGCCCTTCACCAGGTGGCGCTCGAAGGCGTCGACCGGCGTGAGGCGGTAGATCATGTTGTAGGCCTGCTTGTGCGTGGCCGAGTAGCGCAGCACGAACAGCGGGTTCAGGCTCTTGATGGCGGCCTTGGCCTGCTTGGTGTTGTCGACGCTCTGGGGCTCGTCGATGATGACGACGGGCTTGCAGGCGCTCACGAGCTCGCGAGGGCTGAAGCCGCCGGTGAGCTTCTCGCTGGGACGGTGGAAGAGGTTGCCCTCCTTCGCGGTGCCATCCTTCTCGAGGCCCTTGTTGAACGCGTCGATGTTGATGACCATGACCTGGATGGAGCTCGACGTGGCGAAGTTACCCACCGGCCCCATGTCCTTCGAGTCGTACACGAAGTAGTCGAGCGGCGTGCGGTCGTAGAGCGTCTCGAAGTGCCTGCGGGTGGTCTGGAGGCTCTTGAGGACGCCCTCGCGGATGGCCACGCTCGGCACGACGATAACGAACTTGGTGATGCCGTAGCGGCGGTTTAGCTCGTAGATGGAGCGGATGTAGACGTAGGTCTTGCCGGTGCCGGTCTCCATCTCGACGGTGAAGTCTCGCAGGCGCCCATCGGTGAGGACGTCGGTTGCCGGGAGGCAGCCCTCCTCCTGCACGGCGTGCAGGTTGTCGAGGAGCTGGCCCGGCGCCACGCGAAGCTCGTTGCCGTGGCCGACCATGAGCTCGCCGATTGCCGTCTGGCCTTTGCGGCCGGAATCGGCGGAGAATACGCTGCCAATAAATTGTTGTCCGCGGAACAGGTCGCAGGTTGCTTCGATGGCCTCCAGCTGGTGCTGCTGGTCGGATGAGAACTTGAACTCGAGCGCCGCCATGCTAGACCGTCCTCAATTCGATCTCACAGCCCATGCGCTCGCCGGCGTGCTTGAAGATCTGCACGGCGTTGAGCTTGAGGGTGTCGTCGAGGACGGAATCGAGGATGAGAACGCGCCTGGGCTCCATGTCGGCGATGGCCTCGAGCGCCTCAATGGTGAGGCCTCGGGACATGCAGCAGACGAGCTCGTCGCAAGCGACGGACCAGATGGGATAGCCCGCGGCTTCAGACTTTTAAATAAAAAAGCCGATAACACATAGGTTTTTTGACCTAATGCGTTATCGGCTCTGCGTCTATGCGTCTGGCACTTTTAATCATTTTTTTTTGAATTTATTATATGTGTTAGCTAACTGTCCACAAGCCGCGTTAATCTTTCTGCCATGAGAAACTCTCATAGTAACTTCAAGTCCTGCTTGCTCTAATTGATGTTTGAATGCAACTATTTCCCGTTTCTGTGGTGCTTTAATTCTTGAATTGCTTGTTGGGTTGTATTGTAACACGTTAATCATAACTTTTTTGCCCCGAAACCATTTTGCAAGTTGTCTTACATCTGAGGGCCGGTCATTTATACCCGGTAAAAGCAAATACGCAAAGACAATTTTGCGATTATGCCTTTCAGAATAGGATAAGGCTTGCTTAACAACATCTTCAATAGCATATATGCGCATGTGAGGAATAATACGATTTCTTGCAGATTGTGTTGCTGCGTGTAAAGATATTGTCAACTGAATTTTAAGATGTTCCTCGCGCAATTTTTTTAATTGATCGACCGGACCAACTGTTGATATGGTAATGCCGTCGGTTGGAAAGTTGAGCCCATATCTATCTCGGAGAATATGGATTGCTTTTATCAAGTTGTCATAATTGAATAAAGGCTCTCCCATACCCATAAAAACGATACGGTTTACTTTTCGACGCAACAATATAATCTGTTGTACGATTTCTGACGATGTTAGATTACGAACAAAGCCATTTCGCCCGGACTCACAAAAAATACAACCAACAGGACAACCGACTTGTGTGCTCACGCAAACAGTTCCACCATCTCGCCGCTTGATAAAAACCGTTTCAATGTATTTGTTGTCTTTCAGTTCGTAAACATACTTTTCAGTATCACTGCTTTTGCAAATAGGTTGATTTTCAATCTCAACGCAACAGCCTGAACGGACCCCGCGTTTCCGCAG
>USNA01000014.1 GCA_900555955.1 uncultured Collinsella sp.
GCCATGGGAGCCATAAGGAACGGCTGCTCGGCATAGGCACCCAGCAGCCGCGTACTGTATTCAGAAAGCGCCATGGACCTACTCGTCCACCTTGAGGATCGCCATAAAGGCCTCCTGCGGGACCTCGACCGAACCGATGGCCTTCATTCGCTTCTTGCCCTCTTTCTGCTTCTCGAGCAGCTTGCGCTTACGCGAGATATCGCCGCCATAGCACTTGGCCAAAACGTCCTTGCGACGCGCTTTGACGGTGGAGCGGGCAATGATCTTGTTGCCGATGGCGCCCTGAATAGGCACCTCGAACAGCTGACGCGGAATGATTTCCTTGAGCTTGTCGCACAGACCGCGGGCCAGGCCATAGGCCTTGTCCTTGTGCACGATAAACGAAAGCGCGTCCACCTCGTCGCCCGAAAGCAGGATATCGAGCTTGACGAGCTCGGAGGGGCGATACTCGTTGAACTCATAGTCGAGCGAGGCATAGCCCTTGGTGCGGCTCTTGAGCTGGTCAAAGAAGTCCAGGATGAGCTCGGCGAGCGGCATATCAAAGCGCATCTCGACCGATTTGCTCGTGAGATGGATCATGTCGGTTGTAATGCCGCGGTGCTCGATAGCGAGCTGCATGACGGCACCCGTATACTCGGGCGGGCAGATAATCTTGGCCTTGAGGTAAGGCTCCTCAATGCGCTCGATGCGCGTGGCCTCGGGCAGATCCTGAGGGCTGCGGACATCGATCATCTCACCGTCGGTCTTGTAAACGTGATAGTCGACCGAGGGACTCGTGGCAATGAGGTCCAGGTTGAACTCGCGCTCCAGGCGCTCCTTGACGACCTCCATATGCAGCAGGCCCAAGAAGCCAACGCGGAAACCAAAGCCGAGCGCCACCGAGGTCTCGGGCTCCCACACCAACGACGGGTCGTTGACATGCAGCTTATCGAGCGCGTCGCGCAGATTCTCGTAATCCTTGTTGTCGATGGGGAACAGGCCCGTGTAGACCATGGGCTTGGCCTCGCGGTAGCCGGGAAGCGGCTCGGGACAGGGATTCGACGCCCACGTAAGGGTATCGCCCACGCGCACAGCCTCGGGGTCCTTCAGGCCCGTGACCACGTAGCCAACCTCGCCGACCGTCAGCGCATCGACCGGGGTCTCGGCGGGACGCTTGACGCCCACGCCATCGACCAAAAAGTCGCCCTCGGCCTGCATCATGCGCAGGGTATCGCCCTTTTTAATGGAGCCGTCAAAGACGCGCACCGTGGCGACGACGCCGCGGTACTCATCGAAGTACGAATCAAGAATAAGCGCCTTGAGCGGCGCGCTCGCATCGCCCTTGGGCGGTGAGATCAAAAAGACAATGGACTCCAGCAGGTCGTGGATGCCCTCGCCGGTCTTGCCCGATACGCATACGGCATCGTCGGCAGGGATTGCCAGGTCGTCCTCGATCTCGGTCTTGACCTCATCGGGGTGCGCCGACGGCAAATCGATCTTGTTGATAGCGGGCACGATATCCAGGTTGGCGTTCATGGCGAGCGTCGCGTTGGAGACGGTCTGCGCCTCGACGCCCTGAGTGGCGTCCACGACGAGCACCGCGCCCTCGCAGGCGGCCAGCGAACGCGAGACCTCGTAGGTAAAGTCCACGTGGCCCGGCGTATCAATCAGGTTGAACTGATACGTCTCGCCATCGTCGGCGTCATAGGAAACGCGAACGGCATTGGACTTGATCGTGATGCCGCGCTCGCGCTCGATATCCATGGTGTCGAGCAGCTGCGACTCCATGTCGCGCTCGTCGACGGTATGGGTGAGCTCGAGGATGCGGTCACTGATCGTGGACTTGCCATGGTCGATGTGCGCAACGATCGAGAAGTTGCGGATGTGGGAAATGTCAATTGAAGTATTCATGCGGACTATCTTACCCGAGCGGTACAAAAAATGGAGCCTGTTCCATAAAACAGGCTCCATTTATGCGCGTAATCTGTGTGGTGTGAAATTTACAACTTAGGCGTTGATGCTGTTCACGAGCTTGGCAAGACCGGACTTGCGGTTGGAAGCCTGGTTCTTGTGGATAACATGCTTGGCGGCAGCCATGTCGAGACGCTTGGTGACGGTCTTTAGGGCAGCCTGGGCCTTCTCGGCGTCGCCCTCGGCGACGGCGGACTGGACGTGCTTGGTCAGCGTCTTGAGCTCGGACTTGACAGCCTTGTTACGCATGCGAGCTGCCTCATTGGTGCGGATACGCTTCTTCTGAGACTTGATGTTTGCCACTTCTGGAGTTCCTTTCGAGTTCCTTGCAAAAAATGTATGACACCTCTGAGACACGGTGAGGTCATGCAAGCGCCTACTATAGCACGCTCCCCCTCAAAGGGATAGAACGAATTTGTCAAATAGGCAGGTATCATCACGATTTTCTCAAGATGTTCGTAATCCAGAGCAAAAGCGCGGTCTCAGAATCAGCCGAACCCTTCAGTGCGAGCTCCACATCGACCGCGCCCTCGAGCGCAGCGACAAGCTCCGCCATCGAAAAGCGGCGTGCCCAGGTAAGGTGATTTTTGACCTGCCAGGCCTGAAGCTTGAGCGTCGCGGCAAGCTCACGACCCTGTCCACGCGCATCGAGAGCCTTGGCAACGATCAGCTCACGGATGCGACCGCATAGCAGCGTGTAGGTCCACACGTAGCTCTTGGCGGGCAGTAGATTGAAGAGCTCAAGCGAGCGGCGCATGTCACGGGCCGAGACGGCGTTGAGGAAGTCCCAGGGCTGAACTTCGGCCGTGCGCACGATCCAGCGCTCCACATCGGCAAGCTCAATTTGCGGCGCCTCGACCATCTGGGCAAGCTTGGCCAAGTCGTTATCGAGCATGCGGGTGTTCTCGCCCGAGCGCGAAACGAGCTCCTCGGCGGCCGCCGTCGAGATGGACTTTCCGCGCTGCGTCGCCATCTGCTGCACGCGGCGCGGGAGCTCCCAGCGCTTAGTTCCCGAACAATCGATCACGGCCTTCTTGTCAATATTGGCGATCGCCTTGTACAGGCGCGTGTTCTTGGCAAGCGAATCGGCGATTATGAGGCAAACCGTCGTGGGACTGGGACTCGCCAGATACTCGACAAGCGGCTCAGAGATCGCTTTGGCGAGTTTTGAGCAGCCATCAAGGATTACCAGGCGAAACTCGCTGCCCATGGGAAAAGTGTTGAGCGATCCGATAATCGACTCGATATCGGGGTCTTTGGTCATATCGCGCTCGTCGAGGTTGAACTCGACCATGCCCGTCTTTTCCAGACGCGCCTTCATACGCGAGACGGCGTGGTCGCGTTTGACTCCGTCGGTACCGACGATCAGATATGCCGGCAACAGACCGGTTTCGGACATCGCGCTCCCCTCCCGCAGGATCTCGAGTTCGTACCGTGCCATTCTAGCCCAGGGGCTCACCACACGCCAACGACGTCGTCACGGTCTCTGGCATCGCATCGCAAAGCCATTCGCAGTCGGCGTGACGGTAATGTCGCCGTGTTCGACGGTGCACGCGAACACGGCGCCCGCTTCCTTCACGGCATCGATGCAGGCATCGGATGGATGGCCGTAGCGGTTGCCCTCGCCCGCGCTCGCGATAGAGAGCTCGGGCTTAAGCGTTTCCAGCAGGTCTGTGTCGACGGAAACTTTTGAGCCGTGATGCCCTAGCTTGAGCACATCGATATCGCCCACCTCCTGTACAAACTCGCGCTCCTGATCGAGCTCGGCATCACCAGTGAGGAGCATACGCAGGCTCTTGCCTTCCCGAGCATAGGAGAGCAGCAAGACAAGCGAGTCCTCATTACCCTCGCCATCCACCGTATCAAACGGCCACATCACACGAGCCTGAAATGCGCCGATATCAACCGTGTCTGCACGGGCCACCTGCCGATACGTTACGCCGGAGCGATTCAGGACCTCAGCAGGAGCGCCGTCCAGCGCATCGGCCGCGACCGCAATGGTTCCAACCGAAAACCGATCGAGCACGTCGGGAAGACCGCCCCAATGGTCTTCATCCCAATGCGTAATTAAGACGGCATCGATATGGTGGACGTTATTGCGAACCAACGCCGACACCACGCGCTCATCGAGCCCACAGTCGACGAGCGCCACAGCGCTACCCTGACGAACCAGAATCGCATCGGCCTGGCCAACATCGAGGACCGTTACCGAAGGCGGCGCGCATCGATCCCAATAGACATACGGAACACCCGCTGCAAGCATCAGGCACACCAGCCCCACTGCCATGTTCCGTGCACAGGGGCGTGGCCACCAGACCAAGAGGGTCACCAGCGCGAACGGCACCACATATACCAAGGGCGTATCAGGCGGCACGCTTACGGATGCGCCCGGAACGGCGGCAAAGAGCTGTTCAAAGAACAGCGCACAGCGGGCGACAATCATGGGCACCACGAGCGCCCCGCGGCTCAACAGCGGCACAAGCGAGCAGGGCGCAAGCACAACCGACGATGCGAGCAGCACGCTTATCACCGGACCGATCACGGCATTTGCAAGCGGAGCAATGAGCGAAAACGTCCCGAAAGCGGGAATAGTTACGGGAAGTGTCGCAAGTTGTGAGCACAGCGTGACAGACAAAACGCTGGCGACACCCGATGGCATGCCCAGCTCGCCCAAGGCGTAGGTGGCGTAGGGGCAAAAACAAAGGATGGCAAAAACACTGGCACACGAAAGCTGAAAACCCATTTCGAACAATACCGTCGGACGCAGCAACACAAAGATTGCAATGGTGACGAACAGAGCCGAAAGGCCATGGCGACGACGTCCGGCGCTGTTGGCGACAAGCGTCGCCGCCACCATGCAGCACGCGCGCACGGCCGAGGGCGAGGCGCCCGTAAAGACGGCATAGGCAATAAGAGCCAGCATCAACAGTCCCCGCTGCAGCCCACGAGAGAGGCGTGTCTTTTGCAGGGCGCTCTCAATCACAAACCCCACGATGGCAAGATGGCTGCCCGAGACGGCGATGAGATGTGCGGTGCCCGTTACCGAAAACCAATCGCCCGCCGGCTGGGCGCGCAGCTCGGACGAGCGTCCACAGACAACGCCGGCAATGAGCGAGCGCGCCGAATCGGTCGCGGGCGCGATAACGGCAAGGAGCTCGTTTCGAAGCCAAAGCAACGGCCCCGGAGAACCCTCGTCGACCGATACCAACCGGACGACTTTAACCTTTCGAAGCTCGCCCCGAAGCACGCGTGAGCGCCCATACGCATCATTCTCAAACCGCGAAATTCGACCGATAGCACGTACATGCGAACCGGCGCCGAGCTCACGATCACACGACATCCGTACCTGACCCAAACGCTTTTCGCCCGCATACGCATCGCAGGTATAGGAGTACGCACCGTCATTGATGGACGGATCGCCCTGTACATAAAATTCGAGACTGCTCACAGCCCGATTATCCAGTGCCCTCGAAGCACGCAGCGCCCCTATCGCCCAGCCCGCGGACACGACCGCTCCCGCCACAAGGCCGAGAGCCGCGGCATACAACCATCGCCTCCACCGCACAAGACGCATACAGGACCGAGCTAATACGATGCACGCCGCAGCCGCAACGGGAATGACCGTAAGCAATGTGACGGGCGCCGCCCGCTCTCCCAGCAGCACATCGGCTGTCACGCTAAGTACCAAGCCACAGCTCGCACACAAGCCGGCACAAAGGGCCATCGTCCACGGCATCAATGGACGCGGTGGCATCACATGCTCGCGCTCGGTCGCACTCATACGCAGATGCAATCTTTAATTTTGGCGAGCTTCTTCTCACCGATCCCCGATACACGCATAAGGTCATCGACCGAGGCAAAGGCCCCGTTTTGCGTCCGTTCGTCGATAATCGATTGGGCCATAGAAGGCCCGATGCCCGAAAGCGTCTGCAGCTCCGCCGCACTTGCCGTATTGATGTTCACGAGCCCCGACGAAGACCCCGCACCAGGAGTCGTGGAGGCTCCGCTTTCAGCCCCGCCGACCGCCGCAGTCGCTTGTTGCTCCCCTACCGTCGGCACATGGATCTTTTGACCATCTGTGATCTTGGACGCACGATTAAGCCCTGTCACATCCGCCTCGGCCGTAAGCCCTCCGGCGGCATCGATCGCTTGGGATACCCGCGCTCCGTCTTTGAGCCGGTACACGCCAGGCCTCGCAACAGCGCCATCAACATCGACGTACACCTCGGCAGCAGAAGAACTCTTGACCGACGACTCATCGGCATCGTCAGGTGACGCATCCCCGGCCCCGTGCACATCCGAGGCGCCCGCCTCATCACTACGCTCAAACGACACGCCGCTGGAGCGGCTATTAAAACTTGCCAAGCCGCTCGCGACGGCAATGACAACCAGAATCGCCACGACCACCGCCTTATGGCCGAGCAGCTTTTCTGCCCAGCGGTCCATCCGTTTAACCCGTTCGTGTTGCTCGCGCTGCGCCATAGCAAACACCTCCCAACACCATCGTGTCAGGAAACAAACGCCGCAGCCTCCGCACGTCCACACCGGTTTTCGCGGTCAAACCAAAAGCTGACCAAAACCTTGCGGAAAAGTGTCCATTTATTCAGGCACACGTCGACAAATGAACCGTTTATCGCCTAATGCCCAGATAGAAAAAGACCGACGATGCAAAATCACCGCCGGTCTATACACAACATTATTCGTGATCTTGGTAAATCTCACGTGGAGCGAGCTCGGAATGCTTGCGTTTTAAGGTCTTAGGGGCCTTATACGTATTGCTCTCGAAGTCGATGTACTCAGTCTGTTTGAGCAAACGCTCAATCATCTCATCGTGATCGAACAGCTCCCACGCCTCATGCACGGCATCGAGTTTAGCGTGCGTCTCGGGACGGCGCGGCATAAACAGCGTGCAGCAGTCGGGAGCGGCCTCAGTCGAGATATCAAACGTACCGATTTCCTCGGCACGTGCGATGATCTCCTGCTTGTCCGAACCAATCAGCGGGCGGAACACGGGGATCTTGACGGCCTCGTTGACGGCCATGATGTTCTCGAGCGTCTGGGAAGCAACCTGACCGAGCGATTCACCGGTCACAATAGCCTTGGCGCCCTCGATATGCGCGATGCGCTCGGCAACCGAATACATGATGCGACGGTACATGATCACGCGCAGGTTGCTGGGGCAGGTAACCGAAATCTCGCGCTGGCAGTCGCCAAACGGGACTACGTACAGGCGACCGATCTGGACACCCGGCTCAAGCGCACGAATGATGTCCTGCACCAAATACTCGCTCGTATCGGGCGTCTGCGGACGACCAGAGAAATGCACCGGCACGCACACCGCGCCGCGGCGCGCGAGCATCCAGGTCGCCACCGGAGAATCGATGCCCGAGGAAAGCAGCGTCACGACCTTGCCGGCAGAACCCACCGGCAGACCGCCCACGCCGCGCTCGGAGCGCGCATAAACGTAGACGCTACCCTGTACCACCAGCACGTGCACCATCGCGTCGGGGTCGTGCATCTGGACCTTTTTATCGGGAAACGCCTCGCACAGTACCTCGCCAACCTGTCGATTGATATCAATCGAGGTGAGCTCATAGTCGGTGTTCGAGCGCTTGGCATGTACCTTAAACGACTCAAAGGGACCAAATTCGCGCAGCGCCTTCACGGCGGCGGCGCAGTACTCCTGCGGGTCGCGGTTGGTGTGGTACGCCAGGGACACGCGGGCAACGCCGGGGACGGTGCGAATGACGCGCGCCGCCTCGTCGGCCTGATGCTCGTTAAAGGTCACGAGGATATAACCGGAAATTCGAGACACGGCATTCACGGAAAAGGCGGCCAAGGCCGCCTTGATGTTATCCATGAGGATATGCTCAAAATGTGCGCGGTTCTTGCCCTTCAGTCCAACCTCGTGATAGTGGACCAGGCAGACGCGGGCTGCCATTTAGGCTTCAGCAACCTTGTGGCCAAGCGCCTTCTCGTAACGGGCCTCGTCGTAGGAGATGTCGCCGTCGACGATCTCGTCCATAGCCATCGAGATGGTATCGGCGCCGGAAAGCGCAATGGTGATGTCGTCGACATCCTGGACAGCGAGCACGCGGTTGTGCTGACCACGCAGCATGCTGTTAATGTCGCAGGCGCGCTTGGAGGCAAGCGAGGCGAGCAGGAAGCGGTTGTGATCGGTCTTCTCCAGAAGATCGTCAATGCAAGGCTTTACAACGGACACGGACCTCAGATCCTTTCATGCATATCGAGAACGCGAACGAGCTCATCGGTCGCGCGGTCGAGATCGTCATTCACCACGACGTCGTCGTAGCGGTCGGCAAGGGCAAGTTCATCGGCGGCGTTTGCCATACGCAGCTCGATCGTCTCGGGCGTCTCGGTACCGCGACCGACAAGACGCTCACGAAGCACCTCGAGCGAGGGCGGCTTGATAAAGATCAACACGGCCTCGGGGAAACGCTCCTTGACCTGCAGGGCACCTTGGACATCAATCTCCAAGATCAGAGACGAGCCAGAGGCGAGCTTGGACGTGACCTCGCTCACCAACGTGCCGTAGCAGTTACCGTGGACCTCAGCCCACTCAACAAACTCACCGTTTGCCACGCGGCGGTCGAACTCCTCGCGCGTCAGGAAAAAGTAGTTGACGCCGTCGACCTCACCTTTGCGTGGTGCTCGCGTGGTAGCCGAAACCGTCAGGCCCAGGTTAGAGCGACGCTCGCGCACACGAGTGACGAGCGTGCCCTTGCCCGCGCCTGACGGTCCAGAAATCACAAAGAGCTTTGAATCCTGAGCGCTCACTTATTTGGTCAGCTGCTCGAGGAGCTGCTCGCGCTGACGGACGCCGAGGCCCTGGACGCGACGGGTAGCGGAGATGCCGAGCTCCTCCATGATCTTGGCGGCCTTGGCCTTGCCATAACCGGGGAGAGACTCGATGAGGGTGGAAACCTTCATGCGGGAAGCGATGGGGTCATCGGAGTTGAGCACGGACTCGAGGGACTTCTCGCCCTTCTTGATCTGCTCGCGAAGCTCAGCGCGGGCGTGACGTGCGGCGGCAGCCTTCTCAAGAGCCTGCTTGCGCTGCTCGTCTGTAAGCTGAGGGAGTGCCATTCGAACCTCCAAATAGTTGGGTTATATCTGATGCAATAATTGGCATTTTAGCACGTCAAACGCACTAAATGCCCAATCGACGGCATCATAGGTTAGACGATACCTGCGAAAAGTGCAATATACGGAGGTCAAAGTTGAGCCCCTGACCTGCGATTCCACACAAAGGATGGGAAAGTTTTCGCAGGAACAGGGGCTAATTTGTGCTAATGAGACCCAAAAGTGGTGACTTGAGGGAATCTTTTAGGCGACGTTTTCGACCAGCTCGGCAACGATGGCCTCAAATGCGGCAACAGGGTCATCGGCACCGGTGATGGGTCGACCCACCACGATGTGGCTCGCGCCGCGCTCGATAGCCTGAGAAGGCGTCGCCACGCGGGATTGATCGCCCAAGGCGGCACCCACCGGACGCACGCCCGGAGTCACGATCAGCGCGTCGGGGCCGAGCAGCTCGCGCATGTCATAGGCCTCCATCGGCGAGCACACGATGCCGTCGATGCCGTTAGCCTGGGCAAGCTTTGCCAGGCGGGCGGCCTCCTCGGCCACGGGCGACTCGACACCGATCTCGGCCAGCGAATCCTGGTTCATGCTCGTGAGCACGGTGATGGCAACGAGTTTGGCGCGGTCCTCGCGCGCCTCCTCGGCACCCTCACGGCACGCAGCGAGCATGGCGCCAGAACCCAGGCCATGGACCGAGAGCAGGTCGGCACCGGCAAGCGAGGCAGAACGGGCGGCGCCGCGCACCTGGTGCGGAATGTCATGGAACTTGAGGTCGAGGAAGACCTTAAAGCCCAAGTCCTTGAACGTCTTGACGATCTCGGGGCCCTCGGCGTAATAGAGCGTCATACCGACCTTGAGCCAAGCGGCATGACCAGAAAGCTCGTGGGCGAGCTCGAGTGCACGCTCACGGTCGCAGTCGAGGGCGACGATAACGCGGTCGCGGGCATCGTTTTCTAGCATTCGAAAGCACCTACCAGCTCGTTGATGTCCTTCACGCCCTGGGACTCCGCCCAGGCCTCGAGCTCGTGCGCGATCTTAATCGAAGCGCACGGATCGACGAAGTTGGCCATGCCGACCGACACGCAGGTAGCACCGGCCAGGATAAACTCGGCCGCATCCTCACCCGTCATAACGCCGCCGACGCCATTGATGGGGATATCGACGGCCTGGGCGACCTCCCAGACCATGCGCACGGCGATGTGGTGGCACAGCGGGCCCGAAAGGCCGCCCTTGGGCTTGGCCACGCGGGACTTGCGAGTTTGCACGTCGATGGCCATGCCCTGGATGGAGTTGATGACCGAAAGGCCGTCGGCGCCGGCGGCCTCGAGAGCCTTGCCAATCTCGGCGACGTTGACCGGAGCCATCTTTACGAACAGCGGCTTATCGGTCACCTTGCGGCAAGCAGCCATAACGGCAGAGGCACCCTCGGGCGTGGATCCCATGGCGGC
>USNA01000015.1 GCA_900555955.1 uncultured Collinsella sp.
GCCGATCGGCGGATCCAACGGTGACGGCGGATCGCCGGCGAGGATGATGCGCTTGCGGGTCTTCTGGATATCAGGATCGGGAACCGGCACGGCAGACAGCAGCGACTGCGTGTACGGATGGTGAGGCTCGCTGTAGAGTGTCTTCCAGTCCGAAACCTCGACCATCTTGCCCAGGTACATAACGGCAACGCGATCGGAGATGTGCTGCACGACGGACAGGTCGTGGGCGATAAACAGATATGCGGTACCGAACTTGTCCTGGAGCTCCTTAAGAAGGTTCAGAACCTGGGCCTGAATGGATACGTCAAGTGCAGAGACAGGCTCGTCGCAGATAATCAGCTTGGGCTTCAGAGCGAACGCGCGGGCGATGCCGACACGCTGGCGCTGGCCGCCCGAGAACTCGTGCGGATAACGGTTAATGTGCTCGGGGTTCAGACCGACGACGTCCAGCAGCTCGCGGACACGCTCAATACGCTCCTCCTTAGTGCCCACGCCGTGAATGGTCATGGGCTCGGAGACAATCTCGCCGATGGTCATACGAGGATTCAACGAAGCATAAGGATCCTGGAAGATAAACTGCATCTCGCGACGCATGTCCTTGATCTCATGCTTGCTCATCTCGGCAACATCTTTACCCTGGAAGAACACCTTACCGGCGGTCGGCTTGGTCAGGCGCATGATGGTGCGACCCGTCGTGGACTTACCGCAACCAGACTCACCAACCAGACCAAAGGTCTCGCCAGGATAAATCTCAAAAGAGATGTCGTTTACGGCAGAGACGACGCGCTTGGAAAAACGCTTGGCGAACATGCCGGACTCAGCGGGAAACTCCTTAGAGAGGTGCTCGACCTTCAGCAGCGGAGTACGCTCGTTGGTATCTGCCATTACGCCTCGCCTCCCTTCTTGGAATCCTTGCGCGTACGGGACGTCTCAGGAGCGTTCTTGAGGAACTCGGGGTCACCGGAGTAGTGGCACGCAGAGTAATGACCAGACTCGGTGACAACGCGCTCGGGGCGCTGCTTGCGGCACTTGTCCGTCGCATAGGGACAACGAGGAGAGAAGACGCAGCCCTCAGGCAGGTTCATGAGCGAAGGCGGGTTGCCGTGAATCGGCGTAAGCGGCTTCTTCTCTTCGATGGCCTGCTCCGGGATGGAGCGGATAAGGCCCCAGGTGTAGGGGTGGCGGCTCTCGTAGAAGATTTCCTCAGCAGTACCGAACTCGACGGGACGGCCGGCGTACATAACCATGATCTTGTCGGCCATATCAGCAACGACACCCAGGTCATGGGTGATCATGATGATGGCGTTGCCGTTCTTCTCCTGCATTTCCTGCATGAGCTCGATAATCTGAGCCTGAATGGTAACGTCCAGGGCAGTCGTGGGCTCGTCGGCAATCAGAATATCGGGATCGCAGGCAAGAGCCATAGCGATCATGACGCGCTGACGCATACCGCCGGAGAACTGGTGCGGATACTCATTGACGCGCTTCTCGGGCTCGGGGATACCCACGAGGTCCAAAAGCTCGGTAGCGCGCTTGAGCGCCTCCTGCTTGGAGTAGCCACGGTGCAGACGAAGGCCCTCGCCCACCTGTTTGCCGATCTTATAGACCGGGTTCAAAGAGGTCATAGGATCCTGGAAGATCATCGCGATATCGTTACCGCGAATGTGCTGCATCTCTTCCTCGGTCATCTCGAGGATCGAACGACCGCGATAGCGAACGTCGCCGCCCTCGATCTTTCCCGGAGGCATCGAGATAAGGCCCATGATGGTCATGGCGGTCACGGACTTACCGGAGCCGGACTCACCGACGACGCCCAGGGTCTCGCCGCGATCGAGCGTGTAGGAGACACCGTCGACAGCGCGAACGACGCCATCCTCAGTGTGGAAATACATCTTAAGGTCATCGACCTCGAGCAGATGCTGGCCCTCGGGAACCGGCTGGTCCTTCAGGTCCACATAGTTCTTGTTCTTCTTCATCCTTATGCGTCCTTCATCTTGACGTCGAGGGCGTCGCGCAGACCATCACCCAACAGGGTGAAGGCGAGCACCGTCGAGAGAATTGCCAGACCGGGCATGATCATCATCCAGGGAGCAGTCAGAAGATACTGCTGACCGTCCTGAATCATGGAGCCCCACGAAGGCGTAGGCGGAATAACGCCCATGCCGAGGAAGGACAGAGCGGACTCGGTCAGAATGGCGCCACCAATGTTCATAGTCGCGTAGACCACGATGGAGGCGACGGAGTTCGGGAAGATGTGACGCACAACGATACGAGCATCAGATGCACCCATCGCGCGCGCAGCATCAACATAGTCGTTTTCCTTGACGGTCAAGATCGCAGAGCGGAAGACGCGCGCAATCGAAGGCCAGCCGAGAATACCGATGGCGATAAAGACGTTCTGAAGACCACGGCCGATAACGGCGATCATGGCGACAACGAACAGCACGTACGGGAACGCCAGGAAGATGTCCGCACAGCGCATGATGATCGTATCCCAGATGCCGCCGTAGAAACCGGCCAGAGCACCCATGACCAGACCAATCAGCGTGGAGATCGCGGTGGCCATAATTCCGACGGACAGCGAAACGCGCGCACCATAGATAACGCGGACGAGAATGTCACGACCAAGGGCGTCGGTGCCAAACGGGTGCTCTGCACACGGAGCCAGCAGCGACGTCTCGGCCATGGTAGTCGAATCGGAAGCCGTCGGCGAACCGAGCCAGGGCTTAGCCCACAGATCTGCGGTCAGGGCAACCACAACGACGATGATGATCCAGCAGACACCGATAACGGCGAGCTTGTTCTTACGAAGACGCTTAAAAGCGTCGCCCCACAGCGTGCGGGACTTGGCGGGAGCAGATGCGGCCTTAGTGGCGGTAGCCTGCTCCTGAGACTGAGAATCAGTTTCCTGCATGAGACGTACCTCCCTTAGGCCTTATCCGACGGACCGCCAAGGCGGATGCGCGGGTCGAGGAATGCATAGCTAATGTCGACGAGCAGGTTAATCACCATGACGACGACAACGATGAGCGTAACGCCGCCCATAACGATGGGCCAGTCACGCATGCTAATGGCGCGATAGACCTCATAGCCGATACCGGGCCAGTTAAAGACCGTCTCGGTCAGGATGGCGCCCGAAAGCATGCCGCCAAAGTCGACACCAATATAGGTAACGACGGGGATGAGTGCATTCTTAAGCGCATGCTTGATGATGATCGCGCGATTGGAGAGACCCTTGGCCTTTGCCGTGCGGATGTAATCCTGGTTCATGACGTCAAGCAGCTGCGAGCGCATAATGCGGGCGGCATAAGCGGTCGAAACCGAAGCCAGCGTAATGGTCGGAAGCACATAGTGCATCCAATCCTGATACTGAGAGCTGGAACCGCCGGCACCCGAGATCGGCATGGAGAATGCACCGCCCGTGGCGTCCTTGAGGATGACGCCAAAGAACAGCTGCAGCAACATACCGAGCCAGAAGGCCGGGACCGCAACGAGGATCGACGTGGTGAGCGTTACCAAAATATCCCAGAAGGAATAACGCTTTACCGCCGAAATGATACCCGCACCGATACCCATGATTGCCTCGAGCACGATGGCGCACGCGGCAAGTTTGACCGTATACGGATACTTCTGGGCAAAGATTTCCGTAACCGGCAGCTTGCGCTGGTACGAATTGCCCAGATCGCCATGAAGCAGGCCGTTCATGTAATACAAGTAACGGTCCACGAGCGACGTTTGAACGGGGTCGCCGTTCTCGTCAAGGATCGCGTTGCCGTCCTCGTCCGTCTGGACCAGGTGATAGCGAACGCGAAGCTGAAGCTCCACCTCGGGGGACAGAGCCTTGTCTCCACCGATCAGCTTGATCGGATCTCCCGGCACGATATTCTGGAGGGCGAACAGAATCAGCGTAACGCCCAAAAACACCGGGATGAACTGAAGCACACGTTTAACGATGTACTTACCCATACCACTCCCCTATCTAGGGATTAACCTAAATGGGATGCCGATCGCCAGACCGGCATCCCAAAATTACCATCAGCCAGTTTACCCCAGGTTAGGGAGAACTGTATGTTTCCCATGAGGTCTACGTAAATACTTGACCCTCACGGAAGCTGCAAACTCTTAAGCGAGCTCAGCGGTACCCAGATCGGCGTGCTTCTGCGGATCGACATAGAGGTGCTTGATGCGATCGGAGCCGGCGATGGTGTGCGTGTAGAACATCACCGGGATGACCGGGCAGTCGGCAGCGACCATTGCGTCGGCCTCCTGCATCTTAGCGACGCGCTCCTTGTCGTCAACCGTAGTGCGAGCCTCGTCGACCTTGGCGTCGAACTCGGGGTTGTTGTAACCAGAGCGGTTGTCGCCACCGAGGGAGTCGGAGTGGAACAGCGGATACAGGAAGTTGTCCATGATCGGGTAGTCGGCAATCCAGCCCAGACGACCGAACTGATAGTTAAAGTTCTGATACTGCTCGAGCAGGGCAGACCACTCGGGGGTATCGGAGACAGCGGTAACGCCAACCTTGGCGAGGTCGCCGATGATGGACTCCATGATCTCCTTGTGGCCACCGTCCTGGTTGTAGGAAAGGGTCACACTAATGCCACGGTCACCGTTGGCACCGGCAGGAGCAACCTTGTCGAGGTACTCGTTAGCCTTGTCGACGTCGTAGGCGCAGAACTCCCATGCGCCCTCCTTGTAGCCATCGATGCCCGGAGGAACAATGCCGTCGGCGGGGGTACGGGTACCCTTGAAGATGGTCTTGCAGATGGCCTCACGGTTAATGGCCAGGGAGATACCCCTACGCAGGTCAGCGTTGTTGAACGGCTCGGCCGTGTTGTTGCAGGTCAGGTAGTAGGTGGAAGGCTCGGCGCCGAGCAGCATGCGCTCGCCGTCACCCATGGTGTAGCCGTCCTTGGACACGCCGCGATCCTTCTTGGCGGCATCGATCTGAGCGACGGGAACGTCGCAGACATCGAGGTTACCGGCCTGGAACTCCTTGTAAGCGGTCTCCATGTCCTTGATGACCTGGAAGTGGATGCCATCGATCTTGGCCTTGTCGCCATAGTAATCGTCGAACTTCTTGACGTTGATCTCCTGGCCATCCTCCCACTTGCCGTCCATCATGAACGGGCCGTTACCGACCGGGGCAAGGTAGAAGCTCTTGACATCGGACTCGGCGCACTCGGGAACCGGGGCCAGAGCCGGGTGAGAGGCGACGAAGGGGAAGTCGGCGTAAGCGGAAGACAGCTTGACGACGAGGGTCTCATCGTCAGGGCACGTAACACCGCTGAGCTCGGTGGCGTTACCGGCAAGCAGATCGTCATAGCCCTCGACCATGGAAAGGTGATAGGAGACCTCGGAAGGGCCATACTCGGTAGCGATGGCCGACTTGGTGTTGACCAGACGCTCCCAACCGAGCTTGAAGGACTTAGAGGTAACGTCGTCACCGTTGTGGAACTTGGCCTTCTTGATCTTGAAGGTAAACTCGGTGGCGTCGTCGTTGGACTCAAAGGACTCGCAAGCCAGCGGAACGATCTCGCCCTTCTCGGCGTCGTAAGAGGTCAGAGCGTCAAAGAGCTGATACTCGACCTGAGTACCCTGGTCCTCCTGGACGTTGTAGGGGTCGATGCAGACCGGGTTGTTGATGTAGAAGTTCAGCGTCGAACCGGACTCAGAACCGGAAGCGTCGCCGCCCTTCTTGCCACATGCGGCAAGAAAAGCCATGGAGCTCGCAGCAAGGGTGCCGCCAACAAAGGCGCGACGACCCATAACGGGCTGGTGGAACATAGAATCAGCCATGCCATCCTCCTTATGAGATAGGACAAAGAAATGTTCAGTCGGACACATGTCGAGACAATCCGATCCGAACCATCAAAACGCTGCCCGCTGCTATGGCTGGTTATGCACAACAGGCCAACGTTTTGCAATACAGTAGCGCATTTTATGCACGATTTGGGGCTAATTCCGGTTAACGGTCAAGAATTTCTTTAGTTGGGCGCAGTATGTGGTGATATTTTTGACTCTGTTACGAATATGTAAACAAAAAAGGGTCCCGCACTTGCGGAACCCTTTACAAGTACTTATGCGGCTCGTGATTAGTAGCCCACGATGCCCTGCGGGAAGAAGAACATGCACAGCACGACGCACACGGCAAACACGACAGCCATGATGACGGTCAGGCGGTCGAGGTTCTGCTCCATAACACCTGTGGCAGAGCTGGAGTTATACAGCGAGCTAGCGATCATATCCGAAACGCCGGTACCCTTACCGGAATGCATCAGGACGAGAATCGTCAGCGCCACGGCAGAAACAGCCCAAACGACAAACAGAAAAATCTGGAACGGACCCATAGATAAGCTCCTTAATAGAACAATTCAAACCCCAGTACTGTACCACAATCCCCCGCTCTCCCCTACCTGCCACTCGGGGACGGTGCGGAAATGGCAGAAATACCAAAAAAGGGGGGTTGCCCGAATATGGGCAACCCCCTGCAAGAAAACGCTTGGAGTTTTCTCTTAGGCATCGGTGGCGAGCACGCGGCCCGTCATCTCGGCGGAAGGCTCAATACCAGCCATGGTGAGCATGGTCGGAGCGATATCGGAAAGACGGCCGTCCTCGATACCGGTGAGCTTGGCCTTCTCATCAACGATGATGAACGGCACACGGTTGGTGGTGTGAGCCGTGAACGGATGCTTGGAACCGTCGGAAGCAACGTCAAACATGTGGTCGGCGTTGCCGTGGTCGGCGGTGATCAGCGCAAAGCCACCCTTGGCGAGAATCGCCGGGACAACCTTGGACAAGGCATCGTCAACAGCCTCGACGGCCTTAACGGCGGCGTCGAAGACACCGGTGTGACCAACCATGTCGCAGTTCGCGAAGTTCACGATGTAGAAATCAGCGCGGTCCTCGTTAATAGCGGCGACGAGCTTCTCGGTAACCTCGGGAGCGCTCATCTCAGGCTGCAGATCGTAGGTAGCGACCTTGGGGGAAGCGACGAGCACGCGCTCCTCGCCCTCCTTGGGCTCCTCGATGCCGCCGTTGAGGAAGAACGTCACGTGGGCGTACTTCTCGGTCTCGGCGGTGTGCAGTTGCTTCAGGCCGTTGGCGGCGATAACGTCGGCCAGGACGTTCTCGGGGAACGTCTTGGGGAAGGCGACCTCGACGTCAAACGTCGGATCGTACTCGGTCATCGTCACAAAGTGCGAAAGCTTGATCTGCTCGCGCTCAAAGCCGTCGAACTCCTTGTCCGTGAACACGCGGGTCATCTGACGAGCGCGGTCGGGACGGAAGTTGAAGAAGATGGCCGCGTCGCCCTCGTGGATGCCCTCGTTGTGGGCAGCGAAGGGCTCGACGAACTCGTCGCCGCGCGGATCCTTCTCGTAGTAGGCCTTGATACCGGCAACGGGGTCGGTATCAGCATCGGACGCGTTGACCATGACGTCGTAGGCGCGCTGGATGCGCTCCCAACGATTATCGCGGTCCATGGCCCAATAACGGCCCGAGACGGTGGCAACGCGAGCGTCGCAACCGGTCTCCTCGGAGATCTTAGCCAGGAAGGCGCAGAACTCACTCATGTAGCCAGCGCCGGACTGCGGGTCAACGTCGCGGCCATCCATGAAGGCGTGGACGCGAACGGTCTTGACACCGTGCTCGGCAGCCATCTTGACCAGAGCCTCGACGTGGTTCATGTGGGAGTGAACGCCGCCAGGGCTCATAAGGCCCATAAGGTGAAGGGTCTTGCCCTCGGCCTTGACATCGTCCATAGCCTTGACGAAAACCTCGTTCTTGGCGATGGAGCCGTCCTTGATGGCATTGTTGATGCGCGAAAGCTCCTGGAACACGATGCGGCCGGCACCGATGTTGAGGTGACCCACCTCGGAGTTGCCCATCTGGCCGTCGGGAAGGCCCACGTCCTCGCCCGAAGCACCGAGCGTGGTGTGGGGGTACTTCACGTACAGGCTATCAAGGAAGGGCGTCTTGGCAGCGGCGACGGCGTTCTCGCCATCGGCCGGAGCCAGGCCGCAGCCGTCCATGATAATCAGGAGTGCAGGAAGATGACGCTGTGCCATATGTCCTACTCGCCTGCCTTGACGACCATAGAGGCGAAGTCGGCAGCCTTGAGCGAAGCGCCGCCCACGAGGGCGCCGTCAACGTCGGGCTTGGCGACGAGCTCAGCGATGTTGCCGGGCTTGGCAGAGCCACCCTAGAGAACGCGGATGCCGTTAGCGAGCTCCTCGCCGAACATCTCCTTGAGGGTCTCACGGATAGCGCCGCAGACCTCCTGAGCATCCTCGGCGGTAGCGGTCTTGCCGGTGCCAATGGCCCAGATGGGCTCGTAGGCGACGACGACCTGCTTGGGGCAGGTGATCTCAAGACCAGCAAGGCCAGCTTTGACCTGGTTCACGACGTGCTCGACATAGGTGCCAGCCTCGCGGACCTCGAGGGACTCGCCGCAACAGAAGACGGGAACAAGACCGGCGGCAACGAGAGCCTTGGCCTTCTTGTTCTGGTCCTCGTCGGTCTCGTGGAAGTAGTCACGACGCTCGGAGTGACCGATGATGCAGTAGGTGCAGCCAGCGGACTTGAGCATGTCGCAAGAGGACTCACCGGTGAAGGCACCCTTGGCCTCCCAGTACACGTTCTGTGCACCGAGGGCGATGGGGGCAGCCTGAATGCGGTCATGAACCGTGGTGATGTCGATGGTCGGAGGGCAGACGAGCACCTCGACGCCAGCCGGAACCTCGGGCAGAGCCTGAGCCAGCTCGTCGGCGAGCTTGGCGGCCTCGGCGACGTCGTTGTTCATCTTCCAGTTACCAGCGATGAGAAGGGTGCGATTAGGCATCGAGAAGCGCCTCCACTCCGGGCAGGGCCTTACCCTCGACGAGCTCCATGGAAGCGCCACCACCGGTGGAGATCCAGCTCATCTTGTCGGCCAGGTTGAACTTGTTGACAGCCGCGACAGAGTCGCCACCGCCGATGATCGAGGTGCAGTCGGCCTCGGCGACAGCCTCGGCGATAGCCTGGGTGCCGTGAGCGAAGTTGTCGAACTCGAAGACGCCCATGGGGCCGTTCCAGAACACGGTCTTGGCGCCCTTGACGGCCTCGGCGTAAAGCTCCTCGGTCTTGGGGCCGATGTCCATACCCTCGCGGTCGTCGGGGATAGCATCGGAAGCGACAACCTCGGGGACAGCGTCCTCGCCAAAGTGATCGGCAACGCGGTTGTCGATGGGGAGCAGGATCTTGACGCCCTTCTCCTCGGCCTTCTTGAGCATCTCACCGGCGCGCTCGACCCAGTCCTCTTCCTTGAGGGACTGACCGACGGACAGGCCCTGAGCCAGGAAGAAAGTGTAGGCCATGCCGCCACCGATGATCAGGGTATCAGCGGAGTCGATGAGGTGATCGAGAACGCCGATCTTGGAGGAAACCTTGGAACCGCCGACGATGGCGACGAAGGGGCGCTCGGGCTCGGCGAAGATGCCGGTCAGCGTGTCGACCTCCTTCTCGAGCAGGAAGCCGGCGACGGCAGGCAGGTAAGCGGCGGGGCCCACGACGGAACCCTGGGCGCGGTGAGCGGTGCCGAAGGCATCGAGAACGAAGACGTCACCATAGGAAGCGAGCTTCTTGGCGATCTCGGGATCGTTCTTCTTCTCACGCTTGTCAAAACGGACGTTCTCGAGAACGAGGACCTTGCCCGGCTCGACGGCGGCGACAGCCTCGGCAGCCTTCTCGCCGTAGGTGTCGGCAACAAAAGCAACGTCAAGGCCAGAGAGCTCAGCGAGCTTCTTGGCGACAGGCTCGAGGGAAAGCTCGGGCTGGAAGCCAGTGCCCTCAGGACGGCCGAGGTGGCTCATGAGGATGACGCGAGCGTTGTGCTCAACGAGGTAGTTGATGGTGGGCAGGGCAGCCTTAATACGGGTGGTGTCGCCAACGACGCCATCCTTGATAGGCACGTTGAAGTCAACGCGGACGAGAACGCGCTTGCCGTCGACATCGATGTCGCGGACGGTCTTCTTGGTAAAGGCCATGTTTGCTTCTACCTTTCGTACGTGTCTGCCTTCCATTACGGCAGACGATTTCTTATAAAAAGGACGCGACCCTAGGGTGTAAGCCCTATAAGGCCGCGCCCTTCTTTAGACGCTCAACGAGCTATTCGCTAAAAGCTAAATTAAGCAACGAACTTCTCGAAGTACTTGATGGTGCGGACCATCTGAGAGGTGTAGGAGTTCTCGTTGTCGTACCAAGAGGTGACCTGAACGAGGGTCTGGCCGTTGCCGAGGTCAGAGCACATGGTCTGCGTGGCGTCGAAGATGGAGCCGTGGGTCTCGCCGACGATGTCGCGGGAGACGATCTGGTCCTCGTTGTAGGCGAAGGTATCGGGGATGGTCTCGGCGTAGGCCTTCATGGCAGCGTTGACCTCGTCGACGGTGACCTTCTTGTCAACGACGGCGTAGAGGTTGGTCAGCGAGCCG
>USNA01000016.1 GCA_900555955.1 uncultured Collinsella sp.
TGGTGCGGGCGGGTGCTGCCGCGTCGAGGTGGGCGGCGTGACCAAGTTCGCTTGCGTCGACGGCCCCGACTTCGATGCCACCCTGGTCGACTGGGATGACCTTCGTGCCCGCCAGGCCGCTTACCGTTCCGAAGAGGGCGAGTCCCTCAAGGCCTATGAGGAAAAGAGCTGCGCATGCCACTAGTTAACGGTCGTTTCGTTGCCGATATGAAGTCGCCCCGCACCCCCGATAACGAGGAGCCGGCTGCCGAGCGCGCCTGCGACTTCCGCCCCGTCGACAAGGGCTTCACCGAGGAGATGGCGCTGGCCGAGGCCGAGCGCTGCCTCAACTGCAAGAAGCCGTTCTGTGTTGAGGGCTGCCCCGTCAACATCAACATCCCCCGCTTTATCGAGCAGATCCGCGAGAAGGACTTCGGCGGCGCTCTCGATACCATCCGCGAGGACTCCATGCTTCCCGCCATCTGCGGCCGCGTCTGCCCGCAGGAAAACCAGTGCGAGGGCAAGTGCATCCGTGGTAAGAAGTCCGAGCCCGTGGCCATCGGCCAGCTCGAGCGCTTCCTGGGTGACCGCCCCGAGCTCGCTTCCACGCCCAAGATGGCCCCCAAGAACGGCAAGAAGGTCGCCGTCGTCGGCTCTGGCCCGTCCGGCATCACCTGCGCTGGCGAGCTCGCCCGTAACGGCTTTGACGTCACCGTCTTCGAGGCATTCTTCACCGGCGGCGGCGTGCTGGTCTACGGCATCCCCGAGTTCCGTCTGCCCAAGGCAGTCGTCAAGCGCGAGATTGACGGCCTGGAGGACATGGGCGTCAAGTTTGAGTACAACTCCGTCGTGGGCAACATGGCCACGGCCGAGGAGCTGTTCGAGCAGGGCTTCGACGCCATCTACGTGGCGACTGGCGCCGGCCTGCCCAAGTTCCTCAACGTCCCCGGCGAGAACCTGCCCAACGTCTTCTTCGCGAACGAGTACCTCACCCGCGTGAACCTGATGAAGGCCAACAAGTTCCCCGAGTACGACACCCCCACCAAGCACGGCAAGAACGTCGTCGTCTTTGGTGGCGGCAACGTGGCTATGGACGCCGTCCGTACCGCCAAGCGCCTGGGCGCCGAGCACGCCATCATCGCCTATCGTCGTACCGAGGATGAGATGCCCTGCCGTCGCGCTGAGCTGCACCATGCCAAGGCCGAGGGCGTCGAGGTTCTACCGCTCGTCTCCCCGCTCGAGTTTGTCGCTGGCGAGGACGGCTCCGTGTGCGCCGTCAAGGTCCAGAAGATGGAGCTCGGCGAGCCCGACGAGTCCGGCCGCCGTCGCCCGGTGCCCATCGAGGGTGCCATCGAGGAGATCCCCTGCGACGTCGCGATCTCGGCTATCGGCACCAACGCCAACCCCTTCGCTGCCAAGATCGGCGGCAAGATGGAGCTCAACAAGTGGGGCTACATCGTCGCCGACGAGGAGACCGGCCAGACCACCGATCCCCGCATCTGGGCCGGCGGCGACATCGTCACCGGTGCGATGGGCGCCGGCAAGAAGGCCGCCGCTTCGATCACCAAGAGCCTGCTGGGCGAATAATCACCTACAGCACTAGCTACCAAACGGCAAAGTCCCCGTCGAGCACACGCCCGGCGGGGACTTTTTTCTATGCCGGTCGACCGACCACCACAAAGGTGTCTATCCCCTGTGGTGGTTTTTGGTCGGTTAAGCCTTGAGTTGCGCCACTTTGTAGCGGTAGGCGGCGGCGATAACGTCTTTACAGCCCTCGCGTCCCAACTTGGCGCGGTTGACGACGATGTCTTTACCACTCGTCATCTTCCACTTTCCGGCACTGTAGCGCTTATAGAACGCCTCGCGCGCCTTCTGCTGCTGCTTGACCAGCTTGGCGCCCTTCTTTTTGTTAAGGCCACGCTTTTTGCGCACGATCTCGACGCGGTCCTCAAAGGGGGCTGTCACCAACACGGCAATGTGGTTGGGGTTGTTACGCAGTAGGTAATCGGACAGACGGCCTTCGATAATGCAGCTCTCGGTCTCGCCCAGATCCAAAATCACCTGGCTCATCTTTTGAAACAACTTATCCGAGTACGAACGCGCATCGTAGCGGTCGGGCAGAAACGCCATGTTCTCCACGGCCAGGCGCTCGTCGTAGGCAGCCATCTTGTCGAGCGACTCGCCCGCGCGCAGCGACGCACGCACCAGCAGCTCGTTATCGTACAGTGGAATCCCCAACTCGTCGGCAAGCATGCGACCAATCTCGTGGCCCTCGGCGCCAAAGTCGCGCGCGATGGTAATGACCACAGGACTCTTCTTATTCACCAGATCGCTCATCGCGATTCCTTTCTCACAGATGAGAAAAAGGCTGTATATCGCCTTTTCCCACGATAGCGTACCAGGGAAAGCCAGGTTATGCGGCTACGATACGGCGCTGATACGCTCTCACCAGCAGCGAGATACCAAAGTTGAGCACAAAGTACATCGCAAACACCAGGCCGCAGAGCATAAGCACCTGCGACAGGTCGATCGCATGGGCCATCACGACGTTTGCCGTGTACATGAGCTCGGCCACGTTAATGCCCGAAAGATACGAGCTGTCCTTAATGACGGTCGTGCATTGGCTAAACAGCGCCGGAATGATCGTCTTAAACGTCTGCGGCAGAATGATGTAGCGCATGGTGGCAAAGAAGCCGAAGCCCTGGCTCTGCGCTGCCTCAAACTGGCCGCGCGGAATCGAGTTGAGGCCGCCGCGCACAATCTCGGCCATAACAGCGCTGGTAAACAGCGTAAAGGCGATGGTCGAAATCACAATGTCCAAACCCTGCACCGTAAAGTAGATAAACAGAATCCACAGCAGGTTCGGCGTGCAACGGAACAGCTCGATATAGGCGCTCACCAAAATACGGAACGGGCGGGGCGCATAGCTTTTAACGAGCGCCAGCACCGTGCCAAAAATGAGCGAGAAAAAGATCGACAGCGCCGAGATCTCGATCGTCTTAACAAAGCCGCCCCAAATGTAGAGCAGGTTGGTCGCGTTGAAGATTTCCATGCGCTAGGCCTCCTCTACGTTGTCGAGCCCCAGCTCGGCCAGGCTCACGCCGCGCGGACGCTCCTTGGAGCGGCGCTCGAGCCACTGCACCAGCATGGCGAGCGGAAAGCAGATGATGAAGTACATAAGGCAGCAGACGATGTATCCCTGCAGGTAACCGTACAGACTCACAAAGTTGTCGGAACGGTACATAAGGTCGCCGCCGGCCACAAGCGCCAGCACCGACGTGTTCTTGACCAGGTTGAGCGCCTGGTTACACAGCGGCGGCAGAATGATCTTGAACGTCTGGGGCAGCACGATGTACCAGTACGCCTGCGCACGGGTAAAGCCCTGGCTCTGGGCCGCCTCCATCTGACCGCGCGGAACCGCCTCGATACCAGTGCGGATGACCTCCGAAATGTAGGCCGCGTGATACAGGCCCACACCCAAGAAGCCCAGCACGAACGGCGCGATGCGCACCGGCTGGTCGGCACCGGTTATGGCCTGCAAAAACTGCGGACCGGCCATGTACATAAAGAGCACCTGCACGGGCAACGGGGTGTTCTGGTAAAACTCCACGTACACGCGGCTTATGGCGCGCAGCACGCGCGAGCGAGTGGTAGAGAACACGCCCAGCAGCGTGCCCAGCACCAGCGACAGCAGCAGACCGGCAACGACCACTTGCAGCGTCACGCCAAAGCCCTCCCAGAAGGGCCCCATGTTTTGAAATGTCGTCGACCAACGGTCGGCGTCAAACAATCCTTCGAGCATTTGATTCCTTCCTTGGACGATGTGCCTATACAAGACCCCAGGTCTTGACCTCTTGATCGAGCCAGCCATCGGCCAGGCGATCGCAAACCACCTGATCGACCACAGCCGAAAGGTCGCAGCCCTTCTTGGTCGCCACGCCGTAGCCCTGCTCGCCAAACTTGACCTCGGGCTGCAGCAGCTCAACGGTCTCGTTCATGTAACCAGCCAGCGTGGAGCGGTCCATGGCAAAGACGTCGATATTGCCGGCGTCGAGCGAGCTCTTGATGATGGGGTAGCCGCTAAAGGCCCTAAACTCGGGCTTGCAGCTAAAGCCGTTGTCCTTGATCATCTGCTCGATCAGGCCCTGCGTGGTGGCACCCTGGCTCACGCCAATGACCTTGCCGTCCAGGTCCTCAATCGAGGTAAAGCCCGAACGCTTCTTGACCATGAGTCCCACGTAGTCGGTGCGGTACGGCGTCGAGAAATCCCAGCTCTTCTTGCGCTCGTCGGTGATGGTGTAGGTCGCCGCGACCACGTCGAGTTGGCCGTTATCAATCAGCGGGCCGCGCGTCTTGGGTGTCACATCGGTAAATTCGACAAGCTCCTGGGCACGGGCCTCCTTGTAGCTCACGCCAAAGACGGCAGCGGCGATCTGGTAGCACAAATCGACTTCCATGCCCTCAAAGCGACCCTTGGCGGTGTCGTAATAGCCATAGCCGGGAACATCTTTCTTAACGCCGGCATTCAGATGGCCACGCGACTTGATGGCCGCAAGCTTGGACCCCTTGTCGGAGCCCTCGCCGCTGGTGGAGTTGCCGCAACCGGCAAGCGCGGTCCCCGTCAGCGCAAGCATGCCGGCACCCGCCAGCTGCAAAAAGTGACGGCGCGACACGGCCGCCCTCGTCATATCCGTCATGTCCATCACCGTGCCTAGTGCAGAATCTTGGACAGGAACTCGCGGCAGCGCGGGTTCTCGGGGTTATCGAAGAAGTGCTCGGGTGTGCCCTCCTCCAGGATACGGCCGTCCTCCATAAAGATGACGCGGTCGGCCACCTGGCGCGCAAAGCCCATCTCGTGCGTCACGCAGATCATGGTGATGTCCTCCTGCGCGAGCTCAATCATAACGTCCAGGACTTCCTGGACCATCTCGGGGTCGAGCGCCGAGGTCGGTTCGTCAAACAGGATGATGGGCTGCTTAGTGCACAGGGCACGGGCGATGGCGATGCGCTGCTGCTGACCTCCCGAGAGGTTCTGCGGATACTCGCCGGCCTTATGCGCCATGCCGACGCGCTTGAGCGCGGCGATGGCGATCTCGGTCGCCTCCTCTTTGCTCTTCTTTTGCAGCTTGATGGGCGCGAGCGTCAGGTTGCCCAACACCGTCATGTTGGGATACAGGTTGAACTGCTGAAACACCATGGAGCTGTACTTGCGAGCCATCTCCAGGTGGTTCTTTTTGGTGAGCGGCGTACCGTCGATGACGACCTCGCCCGATGTGGGCTCCTCAAGATAATCGACACAACGGATGAGCGTCGACTTACCCGAGCCGGAAGGCCCAATCATTACGAGCTTCTCGCCGCGCTTGACGGTGAGGTTGATATCTTTGAGCACATGCAGGTCGCCAAAGTACTTGTTGAGATGCTTAATCTCGATCATGTCTGCCATGAATGTCCCTTCCCTGCGTTTACATGAGTTGCACTATTGTACGGAAAGAACCACGTTTCCGCAGCCCACACTACATTCCCGTAAAGAACCCGCAATCTTCCCCCTAGTCATTGGGGACAGACTTAAATGAGTGCCCAATGAGTGGGTACTCATTTAAGCCTGTCCCCAATGAGTACCGAAAATAATACAACCGCCCTTGTTGAGCATGAGTCAGCGAAAACCCGTACACGCGAGCAAGGTAACGTGAAATGAAAGGGCGCAGACCTTATGGTCGCGCCCTTGAAATTGAACGTCAGATTGCCGCGTGTACGGGTTTGCAGCGTCGAGCCGTTACGCGGTTTGGTAAAACCGCGTAACAAATTACGCGAGTTTGGCTCCGACGATCTTTGCCGCGGCCGGCTTGTCAAAGTTGCCGCCGGTGGCCTTGCCCAGAGCGCCCATGACCTGGCCCATCTGCTTCTTGGACGTGGCGCCCAGCTCGGCGATAACCTGCTCGATCAGGGCCTCGAGCTCCTCGCCCGAAACCTGCGCGGGCAGCAGGCTCTCCAGAATCTTGACCTGCTCGGTCAAATTGTCGGTACGCTCTTGGTCGGTGCCGGCCTTGATGGACATCTCCAGCGTCTCGCTCGTCTGCTTAATCAGACGCTTGATCATGTTGTTGACGTCTTCCTCGGTCACATCGCGGCGCTCGTTGACTTCAATATTCTTCACCTCGGCCTTGACCTGGCGAATGATGGACAGGCGAACCTTGTCCTTAGCCTTCATGGCTGCGATCATTTCCTTCTGCAGCTCTTCGTTGGTCATCTGTAAATCCTCCTCAATAGCGTGGGCGGCACTCACGCGGGCACCGCCCCATGATTACTCAGTCGTCGACGCTTCGTCGGTCGAACTCTTGGTGACGCCCTTCAGGCTCACGTTATAGGGCACGTCCTTGGGCATGGGGTTAACGGTGATGTCGGCGTCCTTCTTGTACTGCTCCAGCCACTCGCTGTACGCGGTACTTGCCGCCTGCGTCTTCACCACGTTGGAGACGTACTTCTTGATGTCCTTGGGTACCTGCTTAATGTTATCGACCTGATTATCGACATGGAAGTAGTCGGTGCACTTGATGATGTGGTAACCATAGGTCGACTCGACAACGTCGCTCACATCGCCCTTGTTGAGCCCCTCGAGCGCTGCCTGGTAGCTGTCGACGAAGGTGGTGAGCTTGTCCCAGCCCACATCGCCCTTCTTATCCTTGGAGCCGGTATCGTCGGAGTACTGCTTTACGGCGTCCTCAAAGCTCAGCTCGCCAGAGTTAATCTTGTCCAGGCACTCCTGCGCTTTGGCCTTGGCGGCGGCCTTGTCCTCGTCGGAGGCGTCGGAATCGACCTTGATCAGAATATTCGACGAGCGACGGGCGTCATTGTAGTTGGACAGGTTCTCGTTGATGTAATCGACAATCTCGCTGTCCTTGGGCTTGCTTGTAGGCGCTACCGCATCCTTGAGTTTCTGCTGCGCCAGGCTCTCCTTGAGCGAGTCCTTGTAGGTGTCCTCGGTGTAGCCGTAGGTCTTAAGCGTCTTCTTAAAGGCCTTGGCGCCGCCGGCGCTCTTGCAGGCGTCCTTCCAGGCCTTCTCGACCTCCTCGTCCGAGACGGTCACGCCGTTTTCCTTCTGCGCTTGCTGAAGCAGAATCTGCTGCGTGTAGGAGTCGATGAGCTGCTTGCGATATTTTTTGGGCGTGAGGTCGTTGTCGACCAGGTACTGCGCCCAGTCTTTGTCCTTGGTGTAGCCGTAGGACGTACGCATGCTCATGATCTGCTTGGTCACGGTGTCCTCGGTGAGGTTGGTGCCATTGATGGTAGCAGCCACGCCACCAGTGAGCTTATAGCCCGAGTTGGCGCTTTCGGTCTGCGACATGAGACCGGAGCACGCCATGGCCGAGACGGAAAGCAGCATCGCTAGCACGCCGATAACCACCAGGACGATCTTGACGGTTTTGGACACATAGGTCTTGCGCTGTTTCTTACGAGAGCTGGAGGCGGCGCGAGCCTGTTGCTCGGGCGTCGGTGCGGCCTCGGAGTTCTTTTTCTTATTTGCCATGTTTGGCCTTTCGCATCACGAATCGAACAAACGCCATTGTGTCACAACGCAGCCCCCGCGGCACACCTGGTGCATGGGGGACGGGTTAATCTGCACCATTTTGGTGCAAAGGGGACAGGTCTGGCAGTTGGCAGTTAGGGACGTTCCTTTTCTGCCGGCAGTTAGGGACAGTCCCCAAGTGCCGGCTTAGCTCCACCTTAGAAGTGGCGACGGATGGCGTCGACCATGCCTTGGGGCGTGGTCTGGCCGAGTACATCGGCTGCAGCGTCGGCATCCATAAAGATATTCATAAGCGCCTGCAGGGCCTCAACCTGGCCGCCCGGCTCGGCAATGCCCAGATTGATGATGATCTGCGACGGCACCGGGGCGCCCATGCCCGCCATCGCGTTGAACGTCACAGGTGCGGCGGGCTTCACCACCGCGATATAGGGCTTGGCCACAAATCCCGGATCGGTATGTGGGATGGCGATGTTGGCCGCCGGCATAGCGAGACCCGTGGGATAGGCGTCCTCGCGCGTGCGGACGGCGTCAAGCCAACCGGGCACAATATAGCCGCGTGGTGCAAGCTCGCCCTCGAGCCGCGCAAACACCTCATCCGGCGTCGCGCACTCCCAATCAAAAAACACCAGCTCAGGCGAGAATAGCATCTCGGCGTTATCCGCCATACCGTCCTCCAAAGTTGCATGAGGTTCACAATGCCCCATATGATAGCGAAACGAGGCAGGCAGGGTTAGTCGAGGATTCCAATCATATCGAGTGCACGGGCGGGCGTCAGGCAAACTTCGGGCATCGCCTCCAGCATGCGCCGGTCACTCGTGACCACGTAGTCAACATCTGCCGTCTCGCCCGAAGCGATGATGAGGTTGTCTTCAAAATCCGGCATGCGTTTGCCAAGCATGCGCGCCATCTCGCACTCTGCCAACGAAAGCGGAGAGGCGGTTGCCACCCGCATCATGTGCTCAATGCAGGCCCATGACGCCGAAGCAAACGACACGTTAATCCCATTCACATTCCGCCGGGCTAGTCGCCGAGGCAAAATATAGAACATGTCCTTTGCCGTCGTTGGCGCATACAGAAGGTCGATCTTTCCTGCCTCGGCCAGTTCAACCAATCTCTTCGCTTCGTCGAACGCCCCCTCTTGCAGGTAATAATCGAGCCAAACGTTCGTATCTACCAAGAGATGCTTTGCCTCAATCATCGGCAATTCGCCTCTATGTCGGCAATCATCGCTTCATACATATCATCTCGTACGGCATCCCAGTCTTCCGCAGATGATCCAGCTGGCGCAAAATCCAAAGCACGTAGCCCCAACGAAGAAAAAGCTAGACCACATCCCTGCTCGGCCAGACTCTCCGCACGGGGCGCTTCGCGCTTATCCGCCACCATAAATCCCGGCAACGTTTGATGCTCGACGAGATAAGCCCAAAGCGCGCGAATGGCATCGCTCGGCCCCAATCCATTGCGAGTTAGGACTGCATCGCCACCAGCTTTGAGCATAGGGTCGATTCGCGTGTTGAGCTGCACCGTTGCTGTACCCATAGCGGCTCCTCTCTACTTGCTAGCAGTATAGCAGACATAAAAGGCCACGCAAAAGGCCCCGCCCGCACACGGACGAGGCCCTATCGGATTTCTTGGGGTGGAAATGACGCCCGTCACGTTATCCAGGATCCGAAATCGAAGAGGTAATAAAGGCTGATTGGGGCACATGTGATTCCATATGCCCCAATCAGCCTTTTTGATAGTTTACGTTGTAAGGAAAACCAAGCGAATCCTTTTACGCACAATGACGCGGCGCATCAATTGCGACCTTGCCGCTCTCCAGCACGTGAACGCGACCGTCGGCGAGCATCTGCACGACCTCGGGATACAGCACGTGCTCGATCGCGTGGATGTGCTCCTCGAGCGTGTCGACGTCCCAGCCCTCCTCGACAGCCAGCGCGCGCTGGGCGATGATGGGGCCGTTGTCGTAGATCTCGTTGGCAAAGTGCACTGTCACGCCGGTCACCTTGACGCCGCGAGCAAACGCATCGTCAATCGCATGGGCGCCGGTAAAGCTCGGCAGCAGCGCCGGGTGTAGGTTGACCACGCGATTGGGAAACGCTGCCAGCAGCGGCGTGTGCACCATGCGCATGTAGCCGGCCATGACCACATATTCGCAGCCGCGCTCGAGCAGCTCATGCGCGATGATCTCGTCAGCCGCGATGGGGTCGGCATAGACATCCTTGGACAGCGTGAGCGTCTGGATACCCGCACGCTCGGCACGCTGCAGGCCCTTGGCCGAAGGACGGCTCGACACCACAAGCTCAATCGAGGCGTTGAGCTTGCCGGCGGCGATCAGGTCGATCAGCGCCTGCAGGTTGGTACCCGAACCGCTGATAAGCACGCCGATCTTGAGCGGCTCAGCCGTATCGGTGCCGGTCGGACGGGTGTAGGGCACAAAGCCCAGGCCCTCGGCAGCAGCCATCTGCTCGTTAGCGCTCATCGGAGTACACGACCTTACCGGAACCCTCGACGCACTCGCCCACGCGGAACGGCTTCTCGCCCAGCGCGACCAGAGCCTCGGTCACGGTGGCCTCGTCCTCGGGGGCGACGATCAGGCACAGGCCGACACCCATGTTGAAGGTCTTGCATGCCTCGTTGGGCGCGAGCTCGGCCTGACGCGACACATAGGTGATGACGGGCGGAACGTCCCAGCCCATCTCGGCGCCGTTGCGGGTGACCACGGCATCGACGTCGTCGGCGAGCGCGCGGTTGAGGTTCTCGGTAATACCGCCGCCGGTGATATGGGCAATGGCATGAACGTTGGCGCCACCGTGGAGCAGCTCAAGAATCGGCTTCACATAAATGCGCGTGGGAGCTAGCAGGGCGTCGGCCAGCGAAGCACCGCCGAGCTCCTCGAGCGGACGGCTCAGCTC
>USNA01000017.1 GCA_900555955.1 uncultured Collinsella sp.
ACCGGCGCGCGGCACCAGTCCGCCTTTAAGACCCCCCGTGCCGGCGAGCTCATGAGCCGCGAGGCCGCCCGTCGCCTGGGTGTCGAGAAGGGCATTGTCGACCTGTCGCTGGCTCCCACGCCCGCCATCGGCGACTCCGTCGCGCGTATCCTCGAGATCATCGGCGTGGGCACCTGCGGTGGCCCCGGCACGACCTGCGCACTCGCCATGCTCAACGATGCCGTCAAGAAGGGCGGCGTCATGGCCAGCTCCAGCGTGGGCGGTCTCTCGGGTGCCTTTATCCCCGTGTCCGAGGACGCCGGCATGATCGCCGCCGTCGAAGCCGGCGCGCTTTCGCTCGAGAAGCTCGAGGCCATGACCTGCGTGTGCTCCGTCGGCCTGGACATGATCGCCATCCCCGGCGACACCCCGGTCGAGACCATCGCCGGCATCATCGCCGACGAGATGGCCATCGGCGTCATCAACAATAAGACCACGGCCGTGCGCGTGATCCCCGCTATCGGCAAGGGCGTGGGCGACTGCGTCGAGTACGGCGGTCTGTTTGGCCGTGCGCCCATCATGCCGGTGAACCCCAACGCCGGCACCGTGCTTGCCCACCGTGGCGGACGCTTCCCGGCGCCGCTGAACTCGCTCAAGAACTAGCTGAGGGTTCGGGCGAGGAGCCCCGGGGAGGGCAAATATATAAGGTCGCCTGCTCGGACAGTCCTGACTCGCACGGAGAGCACATTAAGTGCTCTCCGGCTCGTGCGGAACTCGCGATCGACCTTATATATTTGCCCTCCCCGGGGCTCCCGCACAACGGGACCTCGGTTGGGTTCTATCCCGGTTGCAGTTGCTTCGCTCCTGCACCACTTGGCTGGTACGACGGTTTGGCGTTGGATCGGTTCTTTCTGATATATGCTGGTTGCGGCTCTTCTTTTTGGGAGAGTCGCTTTTTTGTTGCTAGGAGGTTGGCCCGTGGTTGATGGGGATGCTCGCTCTGAGCTGCTTTCTGCTGATTGGAATGGCGAATGGATGCGCCTGCAGGCCGCTCGGCATCGGGCTGATGATTCTTTTGAGTGGGATAAGCGGGCTCGGCATTTTCGTCCACTGGAGACTGCCCCGTATGCTCGGGATTTTATAAAGCTGTTGGCGCTTGAGCCTGGTGAGTCGGTGCTCGATATGGGGTGTGGGGCTGGGTCGATTGCTATTCCGCTTGCTCAGGCTGGGCATTCCGTGATTGCTGCCGACTTCTCTCCTGCTATGTTGGGCACGCTTGATGCTGGTATTGAGTACTATGGGCTCGAGGATCGCATTACGCCGCTTGAGCTTGCTTGGGATGATGATTGGGATTTGGTTGGACCGGTTGTGAAAGCGGTGGATGTTGCCTTTGCCAGTCGGTCGGTTACGACGACCAATCTAAAAGGTGCGCTTGCCAAGCTTGATCGTACGGCTCGTCGGCGTTGTGCTGTCACAATGGTCGCCAACTCCAGCCCGCGCTATGACCTGCACCTGATGAACGCCATCGGCGCCTCGGTTACCCGCAGCAACGGATTTGTATATGCCTTTAACATCCTTATTCAGATGGGGGCGCTGCCGCAGGTCACGTATTTTGAATCGCCCCGTCGCGACACCTTCGATAGTCTCGAGGCGGGCGTGGCGGACTTTTCTCGCATGCTCGAGCATGGCAACGAGGACAAGATCGACCACCTGCGCGACTATATCGCCCACCACATGATCGAGAACCCCCATGCCGGCGAGCCGGGATCCAAGGGCGTACCGCAGGGACGCTACATGCTCGACCACATCCGCAAAGTCCGATGGGCGTTTATCGCCTGGGAGCCGGTCTCCGTACCCCGCCCGTAGCCCATCTAAAGCTTGCATCGTCTTCCCGCCCGGCATCCGCATTCTTTGCGAACTGGGCAAACGCGCTCCACACCACGCCGTTCCTGCGCTATCGTGGGACAGCTCACGTAGATTAAGGCCCCATTGCGGGACGCCCCATACATAGAAAGCGAGAACCCATGGCACTGACAGGAGCCCAGGTCAAGCAGCTTCGCAGCATGGCCCATCACCTCAACCCCGCCATCATCATCGGTAAGTCCGATGTCAACGAGGGCACCGTCGAGCAGACGGTCGCCTATCTGGAGAAGCACGAGCTCGTTAAGTGCTCCGTGCTGGACGGCTCCAGCCTTTCTGCCCGCGAGGCCGCCGAGGAGCTCGCCGAGCGCTGCCACGCCGACGTCGTTCAGGTTATCGGCCGCAAGTTCTCGCTGTATCGCGAGTCCTCGCGCAAGGATATCGAGAAGATCAAGCTCGTCTAAAACCGGCTGGTCATACCGAGCAAGTCTGCGGGCGTCCGATTGATTCGGCCGCCCGTTTTTTATCGCTCGACAAGCACGCGCTTGAGCCTGCCTTCGACCAAGCGCTCAAACAGACGCCTTGTCTCGGGCTCGGGCACGCCTTGAACTTGCTCTCGCAGGTGGTGCATGTGGCCGCTGTATAGCTCGACAACATCGCGGCGTCGTCCCGCCGCACCGTAAACGCGCATGGCACAGCGAACCATGTCCTCGCGCGCCGTCTCTTGGCGAAGCCCCGATTCAACGAGCCAAATTGCCGATTGCAGGTCATTTTCCTCGAGAGCGGCATTCGCTCCCCTAATCATGCAGTCGATGTACTTGGATTGCATAATGTGGCGCATGCGCGTAAAAAACGTGGGGTTGCAACCGGTGGGAACATACAGCGGCCCCGCGTAGAGCTGCTCAACCTTAAGACATAGCTCAACCAGGTGAGGCCCTCTCGCGCCCATACGGTTTCCCAGAATCTCGCGGCTCAGCTGGTCAAAGAGTCTTACATCGGTCTTAACGTAGTCGCCGTTGAGCCCAATGCACTCGTTTTGGATGAGTACACACGACTTGCCATCCGGCGTTGGACCCAAAGCCGAGCGCAAGCGCGATACCGTCGAATACAGATTGTTGCGCGCGGCGTTAAACTCGGCATGGGGCCACAACTCCATGGCGATTGTCTCGCGGTCGACCATGGCATCCATGCCCAACGCGAGCCGCTCGGGCAGCGTTGCCGGCTTTTTGCGACGCCACATCTTATCCGTGATGGGAAAACCGTCGCGTTCGGCGCGAAACACGCCAAACATGCGCATCTCAATATGGCCGATGGTGTCGACAGCCTCAACCTCGCCCGCCTGGAATAGGTGCTCACTTTCGCCCTCAAAGTCATCGCGTAGTGAATACCGCGACAGCTCACGCACCGGAAGCTTCTTGCGAATCCTGACGGCAGGCTCGCCCAGACAGTGCATCGCAAGACGTGCGAACAGCCGATACGATGGGTCTAAAATCCCCGAGCGATTCATAGACATCCAGGCGGCAAGATCGCTATCGCGGCCCGCAGCGGCCAGGTGCAGTGCCACGATCCAGGCTTCTGAGCCGCCGACCTGTGTCTTGCTAATATCGAGCAGCTCTGCCTCTTCGCGAACCGATACCAGCGACGTATTGCGCAGGTACGCCACGCGCTCCAGCAGCAACGCGTTTTCGCGCATGTACGTAATCGATTCGTCGGCGAGCTTGAGCACCTGGACCGCGCGGAACTTCGCGTTGACCGGCCGCCCCTCCGCCAGCGATTGCCAGCCCTCCAGCAACAGCCCAAACAGCTGAATTTGATTGTCGCGAACACGCACCGCAAAGCGGTCGAGCTCGCCAAACGCCACATCGTCGGTCACGGGCAAGCCCGCGAGCAGGCGCCGCGTCGCCAGCACCATACGCAGCCAAATGGATGGCGCCTTAAGCCCGCGGATATCGAGCGCCTCGAGTATCTGCGCCATCTTGTCATCGCGCTCGTCGGGTTTAGCAAACGAGCCGTCGAACAGCTCCACCAGCATATGGTCGGCCTGTATGAGAATCCCCGCGATGTCGAGCTCGCAATCATAGGCTTTGCACGCCTTGAGCTTCGCGAGAACATCACCGTCTTCCGCTCGCTCGGTTAGGTGGCGCTTGACCTCGATATGCGCGGACAGCATGTCGAGCACCTCGCAGGATGTCTGTTCTTGCACAACAGGGTTGGCGGGAAGCCCCAGGTCATTGTCGCCATAAAAGGCGATGGTGAGCGCCTGGGCTATTTTCCAGGTAGCGGGATCGACCTCGTGCGCCGCCTGATCACCCGCACGTTCGATAACGGACGCCATATACCTTGCTAGCTTTGTATTGCACACGCTGACAGCCGCCAGATACACGCCGAGTGCCTCGGCGGGTGCCGGCTCTTGCTCCTGCTTTTCCGCATTGATCATCGCCGACGCCGCACGGCAAATGTCCCCTCCGTGCCCGGTCAGGGCAAGATCGGCCCCATACTGCCCGGCTAGCTCCAACACCACACGACGGTCCAAGAACGCATCGGCCAGGTCCATGGCCAGATCGCATCGGCCTGCCTTAATCAAGATGCGAGCAGCCCGCGATACAAGTTCGGGACGGATCTCGGCAACAAGCTTTCGCAACCTCAGGCGCGCATTGTCCTTGGCGCCCAAACACCTAAAGGTGCGATCAGACGGATCCACGCCAAAAATCGGATAATCGCGCACAAAGATGGACTGGTCGACCATCGAAAGCCTCACGCCGCACGCCTCTAGCTCCGCAATGCGGCCCTCGCCCATCAGTACCATCAAACAGGCAACGGTAAACAACAGGTTGTTCTCGAGCGATGCGAGATCGGCCAGCGCCGCACCGTACACGTTGACGATTTCGTTCTCGAGCAACCCGGCAACATCGCCCTGTCCATACATTCCCGTCTGCAGGGCAGATACCAGCTCGGGTACACCCTGTGTGAGCCGATAGAAATCAAGCGATGTGCTGATTGAGAACGCCGTGGCCCATGACGAATACTCATAGGCGTGCACCTTGAGCATCTGCGCATTGACTTTTACAGAATCGCCCAGCCCGTGGATAAGCAATCGGTTGGAGGGGCGGCAGGCAATAAAGACCCCCGTCCCCGTAGCACGTAAGCTGCGGATTCGATCGATGAGGTCCTCGGTTTCGTGCTGCTCGAGATTGGGCACGTTATCGATCGCAACGAGCGAATGAGGTTTGTCCTTAAGCTCATCGGCGACAACCTCGAGCTGCATAAAGAGCTCGCGTCCAATCGCGCGGTCGGCCTCGATAATCCGAACCGGCCCTCGCGTGGGGTCCGATTTAACCTCCTGCACGTATTGCAGCAACACCGACGTCTTGCCAAACCCATCGGGCGCGTAGAGCAAAACAATTCCCGCCTTGCGCCCTTTAACGATGAGCTCGTTCATCAAGCGATCGCGCCGCACCATATAGCCGCCGCCCGTCGGCATCAACTCGAGGTCGTCCGTATTGCCCAGATCGTTTACCATGCTTGCTCCTCAACTCGACCATATGGACACCGTAGCTGCAGGACCATATGAGCCGCCCCGTGAATAGCGCGACTTAGAGTTTTTGGTTGTCTGCCGGTACGTGTTTGGCAAGTTTTTGTACAGCGAGGCCCGATGGTAACTTATCCCTCGACCAATAGGTCTTTGCGCAGGTCAATGCGCTTGCCAGCATGTCCCATCCCATTTGCAGTGTAGCGCAGTCCGCTGTTTTTATTTGAGTTGCGCAACTCGCCTACTCCTCGCTACCGCCTGCGACTCTATGGTGGCAAATGTGCATAGAATCTGCTATAGAATGAATCGCATGATTTAGAACCCACCAGTCAAGCATGCGGCAAGGTTTCCGTCATGCATGCGCCACGGCCTATGTCCACTAAAAAGGCCCCCGCAAAGCGAGGGCCTTTTGGAAAGCTATGCAAGATCGCTTGGTCGCGTTACTCGCAGAGCGAAAGAGCGGCCTCGTCAGCAACGACGACGCAGTTGGTGTGCAGTTGCAGGATCGAAGCCGGGCACTTGGGTGTAACCGGGCCATAGCACATATCGTGCACGGCCTGAGCCTTGGCCTCGCCGTTGGCGACAACCAGGATCATGCGGGCATACATGATGGTCTGGGTGCCCATGGTGTAAGCCTGACGGGGCACATCATCGATGCTGTCGAACAGGCGGCTGTTGGCCTGAATGGTGCTCTCGGTCAGGTCGACGCAGTGCGTACCCTTGGAGAAGTGGTCATCGGGCTCGTTGAAGCCAATATGACCGTTATTACCAATGCCGAGCAACTGCAGATCCGGGTAACCGGCGGCAGCGACGATCTTGTCGTACTCTGAGCAGGCAGCAGCGGCATCGGGGTTGGAGCCATCGGGCACGTGCGTATTGTTCAGATCGATATTGATGTGATCGAAGAAGTTCTCGCGCATGAAGTAATGATAGCTCTGAGGATCGTCATGCGAAAGACCGCGATACTCGTCCAGGTTATAGGTGCTGACCTCGGCGAAGTCAATGTCGCCCTTCTCGTACCAAGCAGCGAGCTGTTTGTAAGCGCCAATCGGGGTGGAGCCGGTGGCAAGACCCAACACGCAATCGGGCTTGAGGATAACCTGGGCCGAGATGATATTAGCGGCCTTGCGGCTCATATCCTCGTAGTCTTTAGCTTTAATGATTTTCATTACGCGTCCTTTCTCGTACAAGAGAGGCAAGGCTCCCCTTACAAGCACTTGCCCGCGGCCCGCGTCGGCCGCAACCAACGTGTGCGGCCACCAGGGCGAGGTCGCGTAATATATGTGTCTCGTGTCTAACCGCGTCGAGGCCCCTGCCCGTCCACGGTGACCCAAAGCCTTTTAGCTTCGGACAATCCCCATCTTGCCACGGAGGGCGGCCCCCTTCCACGTGCGCCCCCGGGCAAGCACCCTCTTTCAAGGGCGCCCTCCGTAAACGTGATTGAATTGTAGGCTAAAGGCCAAGCGGAGCGACTAGCGCTCACGCGCGACGATGAGCTGGTCCATCTCCTCAACATGCTCCCCGACGGAGCCCTTGATACTCGAGAACTCAACGGAGTTGCACACCAAGATGGGAACCGTCACATCGTAGCCCTCGGCAGCAATTGCCTCGCGATCGAACTCGATGAGTACATCGCCCTTATGGACGATGTCACCCACTTGCGCATGCACGGTAAAGTGCTTGCCCTCGAGCTGAACAGTGTCCAAACCAACATGGATGAGCACGTCCAGGCCATCGACCGTGTTGAGCGCAACGGCGTGTCCCGTGGGAAAAATGGCCTCGACCTTGGCGTCTGCCGGCGCAATCACGCGCGTGCCGGTAGGCTGAATCGCCACGCCCTGGCCCAAAAGGCCGGTGGCAAACGTCTGATCGTTTACCTCGGAGAGCGGAATGACGTCGCCCGAGATGGGAGCATCCAGCGTAAGGACTCGACCACGCATACCAAAAGACCTTAGGACTTTAGTGAACATGCTCCCCCTCGGACATACCAATCAATCAAAATAGCCTTAACAGTTTACCACTTGGCACCCGATATTGACCATTAGGGAAGTTCGCGCTTGACAACCTCGACGATGTCGTCGACAACGCGCTGGGTCAGCTCGTGCGTCTCGGCCTCGGCCATAACGCGAACCAGCGGCTCGGTACCGCTCGGGCGCACCAAGACGCGGCCGCGACCGTTGAGCTCCTTCTCGGCGGCAGCGACGGCGTCCCAGATGGGCTGGCAATCGTCCAGGCCGGCCTTGTTGTCCGAATGCACGTTGACGAGCACCTGCGGGTACTTCTTCATGATGCCGGCAAGGTCGGTGAGCGTGCGGCCGGTGCGCTTGAGCACGGCCAGAAGCTGCAGGGCCGTCACCAAGCCGTCGCCGGTGGTGTTGTGCTCCAGGAAGATGATGTGGCCGGACTGCTCGCCGCCGATGACGGCACCGTCCTCGAGCATGCGCTCAAGAACATAGCGGTCGCCCACGGCGGTCTGAACCATCTCAAAGCCCTGCTCCTTCATGGCGATGGAGAAGCCTAGGTTGCACATAACGGTCGAGACAATCTCGGAGTTGGCGAGCTTACCGCGAGCGGCCAGGTCAGAGCCGCAGATGGCCAGGATGTAGTCGCCATCGATCTCGTTGCCCTCGCTGTCCACGAACAGCACGCGATCGGCGTCGCCATCATGGGCCAGACCGATGTCGGCGTGAGTGCGCAGCACGAGCTCGCGCAGGGGCTCAAGGTGAGTGGAGCCGCACTCGACGTTAATGTCGGTGCCGCAGTAATCGGTGTTGATGGCATGGACCGTGGCGCCCAGGCGCTGCAGTGCGGCGGGCGTGGTCTGGCAGGAAGCACCGTGACCGCAGTCGACGGCAACAACCAGGCCATCGAGCTTAAGGCCGTCGAGCGTGCTGATGGCATGATCGACATATGCCTTGCGAGCATCCTTCATCTTGATGATGTGGCCCACGCCGGCACCGGTCGGCAGCGTGTCGGCAGCCATGGCCTCCTCGGACATGACCCAAGCGCTGATCTCTTCCTCGACAGCATCGGGAAGCTTCATGCCCTTGCGGCTAAAGAACTTGATGCCGTTGAACTCCGGCGGATTGTGCGAAGCGGAGATGACGATGCCGCCGTCGAGCTCGTTTTGGACGGTGAGCAGCGCCACGGCCGGCGTAGGGATAACGCCGCAGCAGTGCGGGCGGCCGCCCTCGGCCATAATGCCGGCGGTCAGAGCACTCTCGAGCATGGTGCCCGAAAGACGCGTGTCACGGCCGATGCAAATGTCCGGACCAAGGAACTTGGTCGCCGCACGGCCAAGGCGAAACGCAAGGTCGCACGAGAGGTCGGCGTTGGCGACGCCACGGACGCCGTCGGTACCGAAGATGTTCTGGGGCATAGGATCGCTCCTTCCCAAGTGGGCAAAACGTAGTCGCCCACCCGCCGAGCAATCGGCAGGCCCCGCTTGTACATTGTATCCCGTAAGGAGATAAAACCTTAGCGCTTGGAGAACTGGGGAGCGCGGCGGGCCTTCTTGAGGCCGTACTTCTTGCGCTCGACCACGCGAGCATCGCGCGTAAGGAAACCGGCCTTCTTGAGGTCAGCACGGTAGTCGCCAGCGTTCAGAAGAGCGCGAGCGATGCCCAGGCGCAGAGCGCCGGACTGACCGGAGATGCCGCCGCCATCGCACAGAGCGATAACGTCGAACTGACCGGCGGGGTCGGGCACCTTGAAGGGAGCAAGGGCGTTCTCAACGAGCTGATGACGGCCGAAATACTGCTCGGCATCACGCTTGTTGATGGTCACCTTGCCGGTGCCGGGGACGAGACGGACGCGGGCGACGGCGTTCTTACGACGGCCGGTACCCTGGTAGACAACGGTGTTCTCAGCCATCTTTAAGCCTCCAGCTCAATCTTCGTGGGGTTCTGGGCAGCGTGCGGATGCTCGGCACCAGCGTAGACCTTAAGCTTGGTCATCTGGGCACGGCCGAGGGTGGTCTTGGGCAGCATGCCGCGAACGGCGCGCTCAATGACCTTCTCCGGGTGCTTCTCCATAGCCTGGCGGAAGCTCTCAGCCTTGAGGCCGCCGTTGTAGCCGCTGTGGCGATAATAGGTCTTCGTGTCGGCCTTGTTACCGGTAAGCTGGACCTTATCGGCGTTGATGACGACAACGAAGTCGCCGCAGTCGCTGTTGGGCGTGAACTGGGGCTTGTTCTTACCGCGCAGGATCATTGCGATCTGGGTGGCAAGACGGCCCAGGACAGCACCATCGGCGTCGACGAGAACCCAGTTGCGCTGGACCTCGCCCTGCTTGGCGTAGTGAGTCGATTTCGAAATCACTTAGACTCCTCCATGTACAGTACGTGTTGTTACAGAGATTCACGGGGCTCTGCAAGTAACCCGTCCATATTACCCCGCTCGTCGCCCGAGTCAACAGGTATTTTGGTTCCGACCAGAGTTTCTGCACATGTCGTCCATGGGTCATGACGTCGCGACGTTAGCGCTCGACAAACGCCTCGATATCTCCCAGCAATCGCTTTGCCTCCTGGCGGCCCTGAATATACAGGTCGAGGAGCTTTGCCGGATCGTGCTCAACGTGGCCGACCTCGACCGGCTTTTGCGGAGCAACGACCAGCGCACGGCCCTCGCGCTCATACTTCCATAGATGCATGCGCTGGATGTTATAGCGGTCGTGGCGCGTCTCGATAGCCTCGAGCAGATAGGGGTAGTCGGCATAGCGGGCTCGTGCGGCGGGCATAAACTCGTAGGGCTTTTTCTCGTATGAGCGGTCCTGCGTAACGATAACGACCGCGCGATCGAAGCCCGCCTCCTCGAGCACATGCTCGATAGGGACCGAATCGGCTACGCCCTCGGTCACGCACTTTCGTCCCACCGCATCGTTT
>USNA01000018.1 GCA_900555955.1 uncultured Collinsella sp.
GGCAGCCATTCCGTCGGCTCGCGCATGCGCCGTCGCCTGCTCGACACGCCTGAATCCGGTGTGCTCGGCCGCGTTGCGCTCGCCAACCGTCTAACCCGTGCGGTGCTCGCCTTTACGGCGCTGTTCGCCATCCTTATCGGCAACCTCACCTATGTCCAGGTCATCAAGGCCAAGGACTATCAGGACATGCCGACCAACAACCACACCATCGCCCGCTCCAAGTACATCCAGCGCGGTTCCATCATCACGTCCGACGGCGTGACGCTGGCCGAGTCGCTGCAGCAGGAGGACGGCACCTATGTACGCTCCTACCCCAACGGTAACCTAGCAGCGCACGTGGTTGGCTACGTGAGCCAGCAGTATGGCACCGCCGCCATCGAGAGCGTCATGAACGACACGCTCACCGGCTCTAAGGATTACTCCAGCTGGAACAACGCCATCGCGTCGCTCGCGGGCCAGACCCAGCCGGGCAACACCGCCAAGCTCACCATCGACTCGCGTATCCAGACGGCGGCCGAGCAGGCACTCAAGGGCTTTAAGGGCGCTGTAGTGGTCATCGATCCGCGTACCGGCGCGGTGCTCGCATGTGCCAGCTCGCCCACCTACGACAACACCAACATCGATGCCCTGCTGCAGACGGGCGGCGGCGAGGACGGCTCCATGTACAATCGCGCCATGGACGCGCTGTACACACCGGGCTCAACGTTTAAGGTCGTTACGCTTTCCGCGGCACTCGAGACCGGTACCGCCAGCCTTTCCAGCACCTACCAGGCGCCCGGCTCCATGGACATCGGCAACGCACCGGTCACCAACTCTGCCAACGAGAGCTACGGCACCATCAGCCTGCAGCAGGCCTTTGCCGTGTCCTCCAACGTCGTCTTTGGCCAGGTGGCAAACGAAGTTGGCGCAAACACGCTCGTGCAGTTTGCCAACGCCTTTGGCTACGGCCAAAAGCTCGGCCAGGACCTGACCTCCGCGGCCTCCATCATGGCCGACCCGTCGCTCATGACCGAGTGGGAAACCGCCTGGGCCAGCGCCGGCCAGCCTGTCGGCATGGACCATACGCCCGGCCCGCAGACCACCGTCATGCAAAACGCCGTGATTGCCGCCGCCATCGCTAACAGCGGCGTGGTCATGGACCCGTACTTTGTAGCCCAGGTACTCGCCCCGGACGGAACCGTGGTCAAGACCACGCAGTCCCGCTCGCTGGGTCAGGCCGTCAGCTCCGCCACGGCCGACCAGGTCAAGCAGGCCATGCTTGCCGTCGTCCAGTCCGGCACCGGCACCGATGCCCAGATCCCAGGCGTCAAGGTCGCCGGCAAGACCGGCTCGGCCGAGACCGGCGGCACCAACGTCAACTCGATGTTCGTTGGCTTTGCACCTTACGATTCACCCACGGTCGCCATCTCGGTGGCCTTGGAGGATTACGACAAGCATGACGTCGAAGCCGCCAAGATCGCCGGCATCGTCCTGACCGCGGCGCTTGCCGCACAGGGAGCGTGATGCCCATGATCGAATCGGACACCCGAGGCGCGCCGCGGCCGAAGAGCTAGCGTCAAAGCGCCACACGGCCCCAGCGGCCACATCGTAGGTACTACACACATCGTTGAGCGAATAGTTATGTTAGGAGCAGGAATGGAACAGAGGGTCCTCGGGGGAAGATACCTCCTCAAGGATAAGGTGGGAACAGGCGGCATGGCGACCGTCTACCGTGCACAGGACCAGGTCCTCGACCGCACGGTAGCCGTCAAGATTATGCTGCCGCAGTATGCCGGCGACGCAACCTTCGCCGCACGCTTTAAGCAGGAGGCCCAGGCAGCAGCCGGTCTCTCCTCCCCCTATATCGTGGGCGTCTACGATTGGGGCAAGGACGGCGACACCTATTACATCGTCATGGAGTACCTGCGCGGAACCGACCTTAAGAGCGGCATCAAGAGCCACGGCGCCCTCGACCCCAAGAAGGTCGCCCAGATCGGCTCCCCGATCAGCCCACGGCTCTCGGCCGCCCCCCACCGTCAAATCATCCACCGCGACATTAAGCCGCAGAACATCATGGTGCTGCCCGACGGCAACATCAAGGTGATGGACTTTGGCATCGCGCGCGCCAAGAACAGCCACCTCACGCAAGACAACAACGTGCTGGGAACCGCCCACTACGTCAGCCCCGAGCAGACCCGTGGTCAGGACCTTGGCCCCACCTCGGATATCTACTCGCTGGGCGTCGTGATGTATGAGTGCGCCACCGGCCGCGTTCCCTTTGACGGTGACGACGCCATCTCGGTCGCACTCAAGCAGGTCAACGAGCTGCCTATTCCGCCGAGCCAGATCAACTCCGGTGTCGACGCCGACCTTGAGCGCATCATCCTCAAGTGCATGGAGAAGGACCCGGCAAACCGCTTCCAGACCGCCGACGAGCTGCGTCAGGTGCTCAACAGCTACCTGTCGGGCCGTGCCGTCAACGTCTCGGAGCCCACGCGCATCATCGGTGCCCCCGGTGAGCTGGGCGCCACCAAGACTCGCGAGCTTTCCGATCAGACGCGCGCCATGGTGCGTCCCGTCTCGGGCGTGAGCGGCCAGAATACCGCCCGTAGCTCGGTTTCGGGCTCCACCGGCTCCTACGAGGTCGAAGAGCCCAAATCCAACAAGAACAAAATCATCGCCGCCGTGGTGGCAGCCGTTGCCGTCATCGGCATCGTGGTGGCCTTTGCCACAGGACTCTTTGGCGGCGAGCAGGTCACCGTGCCCGACGTTCTGGGCAAGGACCAGCAGACTGCCGTCGAGCTGATCAAGGAAGCCGGCCTCGAGGTCGGCACCATCGACCAAAGCTACAATGACGATGTCGACGAGGGCAAGGTCGCCGAGCAGACGCCCAACGGCAACACCAAGAAGGCCAAGGGCACCAAGGTAAACCTGGTAATCTCCAAGGGCCCCAAGCCCTCCGAGAAGGTTGAGGTTCCCCGGCTTGTCGGCCTGACCAAGGACCAGGCAGAAGCCGCGCTAGCAAGCGTTGGCCTGAAGGGCAACGCCTCCGAGGAGGCCAACGAGGCCGATGAGGGCCAGGTCTTTGAGCAGGACACCGAAGCCGGTAAGGAAGTCGCGAAGGGCACGACCATCTCGTACAAGGTCTCGAGCGGCCCGGATACCACGTCCGTCCCCGACCTGACCGACATGACCGAGGCCCAGGCGCGCAACGCCCTCGATATGGCAGGCTTTGGCGTCGACGTGAGCTACCAGGAGAACGACTCGGTTACCGAGGGCACCGTGATCAGCTGGAACCCCAGCGGCAAGCAGAAGCCCGGCGCCACGATTACCGTCGTCATTGCCAAGAAGTCCGGCAAGGCCAGTGTTCCGGGCAACCTGTACGGCAAGAGCATCTCCGCCGCCGTCACCGCGCTCAACAACGCCGGTTTCTACAACATCGCATTCTGCGATCAGAACGGCAACCCCGTGAGTGGCAACGAAAACGCCACCGTGACGGGCGTCTCCCCCACTGGCAAGCAGTCCACCGACAGCACGATCACGTTGACGGTTTCGCTTTCTGGCTCCGATTCGGGCGACGATTCCGGCACGACTAACTAGTCGAGGACCCATCACCCGCAGCGGCTAGGGCCGCAAACATATTCGCTCAACGGCGCCCGCTTGCTCCCCCGCAAGCGGGCGCTTTATTTATCGACAGACCATGGCCCCTTAGCAACGCAAAGAGGCCCGCAAAAGCGAGCCTCCCAGGTGACAACAGAATATGTAATGCAGTAATTACTGGCCGCAGAACTTCACCATGATCTCGACCATGGACTCTTGCCTATGGACAAAATGTCCATAGGCAAGGAGATGAAAGAGTAAGGACAACGCCCTCTAAAAGAAGGCCGTATATGAAGATTGCATATCCCTTTTGCCTTCATATACTCAAGAAGCACCCCTCGAAGCGCTCCTGAGAGGCCCCCTTGGATGCAACCCAGGGGATCCAGATTCTGGTAGACATCGGCGCAGCAAAATCCTGCCGCGCAGGCACGAACGGACATCTTGACTCCTAACGCAATGCGGGGCGCCCCAAGACACCCCGCCACGACAAAAAACTAGTTCTCGTAGACCAGCGGGTGGCCCCAACTGCCCTCGATCTTGCAGGTCTCCGCCGCAAAACCGGCAGCGAAGTCCAAGCTCTCGCGAATCGCGGCCTCGCCGCACTCGCCGGCCTTCTTCTTGGAAAGATAGGTGACCAAAAACGCCGTCAGCAGTGAATCGCCGGCCGCCATAGCGTCTTTGAGCTCCTCGGGCGCCACGGGCTTGATGCCCTGCTCGTAGAAGTTTTCGCCGTCATAGGCGACGGAGCCCTTGCTCCCGCGCGATGCGCATACGATTTGAGGGCCAAGGGCCTTCACCCACTCGAGCTTCGCCTTGATATCCTCCAGGGAAGCGTCGCCCATGGACATAAAGGCGTACGTCACAAATGGCGCAATCTGCCCGAAGTGCTCGTCGGTGGAGTCATCGGAGAAGTCGAAGCTGATAGGCACGCCGGCAGCCTTGATCTTGGGGAGCTCGCGCTCGGTGAAGCAGTAGTTGCCGCTGTGCACCAAATCGAAGCCGCTGACGTACTCGGCGGCGAAGCGGTCTATCACGTAGCGCATGTCGCCACGTATGCCGCCTTCATTGGAGCCCAGGAAGATACGGTCCCCGGTCTCGTCAACGGTCACGCGAGCGGCGCCGTTGACGCCCAGGACCTGCTGGCAGCGAAGAAGCTCGACGCCCTCGTCCTCGAGCGATGCTATAACGTGCTCGGCCTCCTCATCTGATCCGAAGATTCCCATGTAGGCGCTGCGATCGACGCCGAGCTTCTTGGCGAAGACGGCGAAGTTAACTGCATTGCCGCCGGGATACATGGTCTTGATGTGCTCGTACTTATCGACAACGTTGTCTCCAAAGCCAAGCACGCTTATAGGATAGGCTGCCATGGTTATCTCCATTCAGGTAAACCGCCGTGGTTACGGCGAGCAGACGGGGCGCGAGGGATTCGCACGTCTCAACGCGCCTCGCGCCCCGTTTTAAAATCGCTAGTACTTCTCGATGCCCATGTAACGACGCACGTCCGGGTGATGGTCGAACACCTTGCCGCGAGCGGAGCGCAGCTCACAGTTCATCGCGTAGAACAGGATTGGATCAAGGAACGCGCGAACGCTCGCCGGTACTTGGTCCATGCCGTACTCCATGGCGTCGAGCACCATAAGAGTGTCGGTATGGGTCTCGAGGAATGCGAGGGCGCGCTCATCCATGGCTCGGCACTCACTAGAAGACATCTGCAGGAAGTAGAAGACTCCGGGCTCGGTCACCTCGAAGGGGCCGTGGAAGTACTCGCCGGAGTGGATATAGGCGCAGCTCTGCCACTGCATCTCCATAAGCGAGCAGATAGCGAAGCCATAGGCCTGGCTAAACACGGGACCGGACCCCAAGATATACAGGAACTTGTGGTCCTGGCACAGGGCGGCAAAACGGTCGCAGAGTTCGGCGTTGACCTTCTCGCGAGCTGCAGGCAGGATCTGGTCCATCTTGGCGATGCCTTCGTACATGTCGGCAAGGTCGGCATAACCTTCCTGCTGATCCAGGAGCTCGGAAGCGAGAGCCAAAGAGATGCCGGCGGGCACCTCCGCCTGCGGAACTCCCTCGCCCCACGGATATACCCAGCACGTCCACTCACCGTTATCGATGCCGGAACCCGCGTTGTCCGTCTGCACGATAACGGTCGCGCCCGCCGCCTTGGCGATCGAGCACGCATCGATTACCTCGGGGGTGTTGCCGGAGTGGCTGCAAGCGATGACAAGGGACTTTTCGCCCAGGCGCTTGGGACGCATGATATCGAACTCGCGGGCGGTATACGCCTCGCTGGCAAACGTAGTCGCCTCGCGCTTGAGCAGCTCGTGGGCGGGCAGCAGGTCGATGAGGGAGCCGCCGCAGGCAACCCAGAAGACGCTATCGAAACCGCCCTTTTCAGCGATTGCGTCGGCGATAAGATCATGTGCGTTCATTGTTATTCTTCCTTTCGATACGGCGGACGAATCCGCCAACGTTTACTGCGAGTCTTCTCGTCAAGCGTGTTGACTTCCCCACGCGAATGGGAGCTACGCGCTAGTCGACAAAATACCTCTCGAAGGCGTCCATGTTGTGCCGGTCCGCTGCTGCGGGATCATCGAAATACCTTCCATCGGTGATCTCCTGGCCAAGATAGCCCTCGAACCCATGCGCGTTGAGGACGCGTACGAAATCGTCCATACTGTGCTTTCCATCGCCCCAAACCAGATGGCCATATGGGTCGCCATCAATGAAGCGCATGTTCCTTATGGCACCATCGCCAAACTCGGCAAACCACTCTTCAAGGCTCTCGCCGGCGACTCCCATAGCGGTAGTGTCCACCATTGGAGTAAGGTGCGGGCTGGCTACTTGGTCAAGCATGCGCCTGGCGTCCGCGAGTGTAACCACCAAGTTGCTCTCTTCCGGCCTCAGGCTCTCCATGCAGAGGGTCACGCCGTGCTCGCCGGCATAGTCCGCAAGAATCGCCAAGTGCTCGGCAGAGCGCTTCCAAGCCTCCTCGCGGTCCTCGTCCCAATCGCCCCAACCGGAGTTGATGGACATATACGGGGCGCCGAGCACCTCGGCGAGCTCGATGCCGTGCTTAAAGTAAGCGAGGCTCCGCTGCGCGTGGAGGGGCTTTCTGGCAGCGTACTGCCACGGATACACCACGTTCTCCGGACACAGGGAGCTCACGGAGAGTCCGCGGGACTCGATCTTGCGGCGAAGCTCGTCGGCCTCGAAATACCCCGTGTGGTCCAGCGTCACGTGCGGCTCGGCCGCCCAAAGCTCGATGGTTTTGAAGCCAAGGCGCTGCTGAGCATCAAGGAAGTAATCGAGCGACCACATGATGTAGTGAATGTTCATGCCGGCGACCTGCTCGCGACGCAGACGGGGTGTGGAAGCGCTTAAATCCATGCTGGGCACCTCCTACATCGGCAGTAGGCCGGAAATCACAGTCGCGACCAATCCGAACAGAACCATGAAGATAAAGAACTTCCAGATGGTCTTCCACCATTGCCCGAAGGAGATCTTCGCCACGGCAAGACCCGCGACGGTCATGTCCGCAACGGGGCTGATGGTGTTGACGGTCTGGTTCGCGAACTGCAGAGCGGTGACGGCAGCCTCGGGATTGAGGCCCATAAGCTCGGTCAGCGGGCCCATGACGGGCATGGTGAGTGCAGCGAGGCCGGAGCTGGAAGGAACCAGCAGCGAAAGCAGGCCGAGGACGATGTACATGAAGGTGGTATAGATGAAGGACGGAGCGCCCGCAAGGAGTCCGACGAGCCAGTTAAGAATAGAGTCGATGATCATTCCGCCCTCTGCGACGACCAGGATGCCGCGGGCGATGCCGATGATGCAGGCTGCGTAGGCGAAGTCGGCGATTCCGCGGACGAACTCCTCCGCAATGGTCTTCTCGTCCAGGCCGCCGAGTATGCCGGCAAGAAGGCCCATGGCCAGGAACACCATGGAGATCTCGTCCATATACCAGCCCTGGGTAACGAGGCCCCACACGATAACGCCCATGCCGACCGCGAAATCAATGAGGACGAGCTTGTGGCGAAGCGTGAACTCCTCTTCGATAGAAGCATCGGTGACAGAGAACTCGATGCGCTTCTGCTTATCGTCCTCATAGGTGATGGAGGACTTGGGATCGAGCTTGACGCGGCGCGCGTAGCGCATGGCCCAGAAAATGCCCGCGGCGGTGAAGATGACCCACAGGATGGCGCGGAGCCAAAGCTGGGGATTTCCCTCGATGCCGATAACGCCCTGGGCGATCAGCACGTTGAAAGGATCAATAGTGGATGCGCAGTAACCAAGGTTGGGACCGAAGAGCAGATGATGAACGCGGTCATGGAGTCATACCCGATGCTCAGCATGATGGGGATGAAGATCGCGTAGAACGGCAGCGCCTCCTCGGACATGCCGAACGTGGTGCCGCAGATCGAGAGCAGGATCATGGAGATGGGGATGATCAAGATGTCCTTGTTCTTCAGCTTCTTGATCACGCGGCTCATGCCGGCGTTTAGGGCGTTGGTCTTGGTGACGATGGCGAACGATCCGCCGATCAGCAGGACGAACGCGACGACATCGGCCGCAGCCTGAATGCCCTTGGCGGGAGCCTGCAGGACGGCATCGATGCCCTGTCGCAGATCGACGGTCTCCCCCGTCTCCGAATCGGTGTAGACCTTGTCGACCTCTTGGTACGTTCCGGCTACGGCGACTTCTCGCTCGCCCGCGGCCGTCTGAATGGTCTGGCGGTCGAACTGACCCGATGGGACGATCCATGTGAGCACCGCGAAGAACACGATCAGCATGAACGCGATGGTGTACACATGGGGAAGCTGGAGATGGAATCTGCGCTTGGGCTTCTCCTGTTTGGCATCCGACATTCTTAACCTCCTGCCAGAGCAACGATGCTTGCCAAAAATCCTTCACGTATAGGCAAACATCTTAGGTTGTTCTATGTATAACCTGCATGAAGGCGTCGGTCAAGAAACATATTAGGTTGTTCTATAAGTGGTAACTTTTACGCGCTAAACGGACCTGCCGCGGCAATACGAGAACAGCGCTGTGTGAGACAGAGCCGCTAGATATCGAAGCTGTAGCGCGAACCCACGTAGTACTGTCTGCCATAGCAGAAGCGCTCTCCGTTGGAATCGAGAAAGCCCGCGTTCATGAAGAACAGAGGCTCCCCTACTGGGACCTTGAGCTCGCGGGCGGCATCAATTCCCGCACGGGCGATCTCCAGCCTGCAGGGATCGGACGAGCAGGGATACCTACCCGTACGCTCCCCCACGGCCTCGAATATCGAACAATTGGAGAGACCGATATCTTTGAGAAATTCGAATCCATCGACAGGATAGTAGTTGTTCTCGAACAGGACCGGCACGCCGTCTGCGGTACGCACGCGTGAGACCAAGATGAGGTCAGAGCCTTCATCCAAGCCAAAGAAAGAAGCGAGGTCGCGATCGGCGGCAACGGTCTTGCGGGCAACGACGCGAGCGCCCGCCTTCATGCCGTTTTCAGCGCATGCTTGGGTAAAACTCTGAACATCGTCCTTCTGATGCACCTTGCGAATTATCTTTGTCGCGGTCACAAACGTACCACGCCCCTGCCGCTTGGTGAGATACCCCTCGCCCACAAGCTCCTCTATTGCGCGGCGAACCGTGACCCTTCCCACGCCGTACATCTTAGAAAGCTCAAGTTCCGTTGGAATCTGCGAGTCAACGGGATATGTCCCCTGTTCGATATCGCTCTTAAGCAAATCGAGCACCTGTTGATACAGCGGGGCGGAAGAGCCCCCATCCAGATGCGCATCCACAAAAACTCTCCCTTTAAGGCGTTCGCGATCTCAACGACTCCATTCTACCGCACACGGAAAAATGAGGTTAAACACATAGGGGCCCTGCATGTTTGAGCGGATCGGGAATCTGGTCGCTGATTTCGTCCGCATTTGCTTGCGAAAAACCAAAACGCTCCTCGCGCTTGGCGAACACGGTGAGGCCCGCCGCCTTGCACGCAGCGATCGATGATGCTCGTGTGATGTTGGCTTCCTTCCTTTGCTTGCGTGACGCGTCACTCGTCCTGCTGAGCCGCGGGCCCATCGTTCGGCGTGGCCTGCCTGCGCGGGGCATGCCGGGAATTGATGTAGTCGTATGCGTAGGCGATCTCCGTGACGGGGACCTCCACGTGGTAATGGGCGGAAATGTCAGAGAAGCTCGTGCGGAATGCGATCGAGGTAGGCTCTGTGTCTCGGGGATGTTCATGCGGCTGGTCCTCCTTTCGCCACACACCTTACGGGCGGGGTGGTGCGCGGAACGGGTTGGCGCCAGTGTTTCGTCACGGGCGCGTGCGCTTCGGCACTCCATGCTACATCTGAGTGGCATATGGCGACTTCTCGACACTCGCGCTCGACACAGCGAGCGGAAATGGCGCTGCCTGCCGAGCGCCTCGCGGGCGCATCCCGACCGCAGAAGTGAGCGCGAAGGCTCGTCGAAGTGCTGGGTGGGGGACCGGCGGTCTGGATACGCGGTTTCGTTCGGCGAAGGCGGCGAGGCGAATGGCATGGCGAACGTACGGGTTTG
>USNA01000019.1 GCA_900555955.1 uncultured Collinsella sp.
CGGCATATCCAGCTCCCTCACCACAAGGGTAGAGGCCCGGGGTCGACACGGCATGGCACGTTCGGTCTCGGGTGACAGTGACCGGTGAGCTCGAACGAGTCTCCACGCCGGTAAGAACGGCATCGGGGCGGTCGTAGCCTCGTAGCTTTTTTCCGAGTAGGGGAAGTCCCAGGCGGAGCGACTCGACGATATGCTGCGGCAGGGCTTCGTCAATTGCCGTCCAGGTCACACCGAGCGGATAGGTGGGCTTTACCTTTCCGGGCGCCTTGCTGGCGCGTCCTGCGAGGAAATCTCCGACGAGTTGTGCCGGTGCGTTCCAGTTGGAACCGCCCAGGCGATAGGCGGCCGCCTCGCAGGCACGCTGGAGCTCGATGCCGGCGAGCGGGTCATCGTTGGGAAGGTCCTCAGGCGTGACGTTAACGAGCAGGGCGGCGTTTGCGTTGCGTCCGTCGCGGGCATTGAGGCTGGCGCCGTTGACGCACAGGTGGCCCTGCTCGGAAGAGGCGGCGACAACCTGCCCGCCGGGGCACATGCAAAACGAGAACACGCTGCGGCCGTTGGGAAGATGGGCGACGAGCTTGTAGGGGGCTGCTCCGAGGGCAGGATGTCCCGCCGAGGCTCCATATTGGGCTCGGTCGATGTCGCGTTGCGGATGCTCGATGCGAACGCCCATGGCAAAGGTCTTTTGTGCGAGGGCCACGTTGTGGTCCTTAAGGAGCTCAAAAATATCGCGAGCAGAATGCCCGCAGGCGAGGATGAGGTGCTTTGTCTCGATTGGCTCGCAAGCGGCGTCTTGGGACGATTGGACATCAATACCGGTAATGGCGCCAGACGCGTCGATGTGAATGTCGACGAGCTTTGTTCGATAACGGACGACACCTCCGAGCTGCTCGATGCGCTGGGATATAGCGGTGACAACCGTGGGAAGGATGTCGGAGCCAATGTGCGGCTTGGCATCCCACAGAATATCGCGGGGCGCACCCGCCTCGACGAAGGTTTCGAGGATAAGGCGATGGGCGGGATTTTTTGTTCCCGTATTGAGCTTGCCGTCCGAGAAGGTCCCCGCGCCGCCCAGGCCAAACTGGATATTGCTCTCGGGGTCGAGGATGCGCTCCTTTAGAAAGAGGTCGATCGCATGCGAGCGGCGAAATGCCGGGTCGCCGCGCTCGATGAGCAAGGGCTTAAGACCTGCTTCGGCGAGCGTTAGCGCGGCGAAAAGGCCAGCGCATCCGGCGCCGACAACGACAGGGCGTTCTTGAGGTGCGTCGGAGACGGGGGTGGGGAATGAAGACCCATCGTCTTCTATCGCGCGTACGCGCGAGCGGTCACGTTCGGAAACGCTGTCGACCGCTTCTCGCTCGAGGTGGGGACTGGTCAGCTCAACACGAAAGCTCAGGATAAAATGGACGTCTCGTTTTTTGCGAGCGTCGATTGACTTGCGGTGGAGCTCGATGGACTTGATCTCGGAGTCCTTGCAACGTAGGACGCGCTTGGCGACTCGCTTGCCAACAATGAGGCAGGCATTTTCATCGCCGGCTTCATCGAGCGAAGCGTTGACTTGGGTGATTTCGATCATCGAGGTCTCCTTAGAGGCAAGAAAGAGGCCGTCCGGTATCCCAGACGGCCCGAATGCGTTTTTGATTATAGACTGCGCGGCTACAGGCTGCTTGCAGCGCGAATGCCCGAGAGCCATGCCCACGCAAGGTTAAAGCCTCCGCAATCGGCGTCGATGTCGAGCGCTTCGCCACAGACGTAAAGCGGGGCGTCGACAACGCTGCGCGCGCGTAGACTGGGTATTGAGATGCTCTCGACAGATACGCCACCACGCGTGACCTGCGCCGAGCGCTCCTCGGCTGTTCCCTCGACGAGCAACTTAAAGTGTTTGAGGATTGAGACCAGGTGGATGACATCGTTGGAGCCTGGATGGCACTGCTCGAACGTCGTGCAGACGACGCGGGAGAGTTGCGGGGCGAGCATGCCGTCGAGCCAACGGGGATCGCGGGGCGAAAAGCCGCCGAGCAGCTCAACGCGCCGGTTGAGCATATCGAGCAGCTCGTCTTTGGAGAGGTCGGGGAAAACGTCGAGCAGGATCGTATCGCCGCGCTGGATACGACGGGAGAGGTTGAAGGCAGCGACGCCCGAGATACCGAAGGTTCGAAACAGGACTTCACCGTCTTCGTGCCAGAGCTCATTATGATTGCGGGCGAGCGTCAAGCGGGCGCGGACGCGCAGGCCATCCAACGTCTTGAGTGCCGCCCGATCGCCGACGACCGTTGCCGATACGGGGCAGAGGATGGGGCGCAGCGAAGTGAGGGGGAGGCGAAACGTATCGGCGATACCGGTGGGGTTGCCGCCCGTGGCGATAATTACGGCATGTGCCTGCAGGGCCTCGTTCTTGCGAGGGACATCGGCGAGCGCTTTCCGAAGCGAGCGGAGCTCCGATTTTCGGTCGTCGTGCTTCTTTGCCTTGAGTGCCCGCGCTGGACGGTCTATTTGGAGTGTCCAGCCTTCGGAAGCTTTGTGCGCCGAGGCAACGTTGGCTCCGCAGATTAAGGTGATACCTAGGCGGTCGCAAACGTTGAGAAGCGCGTCGCGCACCGATTCGGCGCGAAGGGAGCGCGGGTACAGCCGGCCTTCCTCGGAGGTTGTCATGATGCCCAGCGAGGAGAAGAAACCCATAAGCTCTTGTTCGGGCCGGGGGCCCATAACGGATTCAACGAATGCGGGGTGGTTATACCGCTGTGGATCAATCGATTCGTTGGAGAGGTTGCAGCGGCCGTTTCCGGTTGCGAGCAGCTTGAGACCGCAGGCGACGTCGCGCTCGACGACGCAGACCCTTTTGTCGACACGCGCCGCCGTAATGGCGGCCGATCACCAAGACGTCATAGAAGGCGCTTGCGTTCACTTAGGCCTCGTCTGTCTTGTGCGGGGCGATGGCCTCAACGGCGGAGACGGCCTTGGGCAGCATGCCATCGGGCAGTGCGGTCTCGACTTCACCCTTATCGCAGGCCTCGGCGAGTGACGGATTGATGGGAAGCTGACCCAAGATGTCGAGGTTGTAGCGCTCGGCGACTTCGGGGAGCTTGCTCTTACCAAAGACCTCGATCTTCTTGCCGCAGTCGGGGCACTCGATATAGCTCATGTTCTCGACAATGCCCAGAATAGGGACGTTCATCTTCTCGGCCATGTTGACTGCCTTGGCGACGATCATCGAGACCAAGTCTTGCGGGCTCGTGACGATGACGATGCCATCGACGGGCAGCGATTGGAAAACGGTGAGCGCGACGTCACCCGTTCCCGGAGGCATATCGACCAGCAGGTAGTCGATGGGGCCCCACGAGGTCTCGCTCCAGAATTGCCTGATGGCGCCCGCGATAACCGGGCCACGCCAAAGGACGGGATCGGTTTCGTTTTGGAGCAACAGGTTGGAGCTCATGACCTTGACGCCGTGCTCGGAGATCTCGGGCAGCATGAGGTTGCCGAGGGCATGGACATGGCGTCCGCTCATGCCGAACATTTTGGGGATGGAGGGGCCGGTGATGTCGGCGTCGAGAATGCCAACCTTGTTGCCGCGGCGGGCGAGCTCGGTTGCGATGGCGCCCGTCACAAACGACTTGCCGACGCCTCCCTTGCCGGAAAGCACAGCGATAACGCGCTTGACCTCCGACAGCGTATTCTCTTCAAATTGCGACGGCGTTGATTGTCCGCCGGCTGCTTGTGCGTGCTCGCAACCCATGTATGACTCCTTTGTATATGTTGGGGCCGGGGCCCCGCGATGTGACACGAGCGTCATTGTACCCTCGTTTGCGAGCGGGAGTCATTTGCGATGCATTTGGGCCGAGCGTGCTAGCAATACGATGGGTCCAAGCGAATGGGCGGGCTTACTGAACTTTGCTGGCGAACTCGAGGTATTGCATGCGCTGCAGCTTGTCGATCGTCGAGGCGTATGGGCTGTCTTCAGATTCCAAGTCGTAGCGCAGCCCGTCGGCACCAAGATAGCCGGCGACATTGATGGTGGGCACATCTGACCTTGTTGCAAGCAGGGCCTTTTGATAGTCAGTGAGCGGGGCGCCGATCTTATTAAGGGTAATAGCTGCAATCTCGTTTGCCCCGACGGTGTCGTAGACGTTGAGCTCGGTATTGCCGGCGATTTCATAGTTAGCCCAGACGAAATAGGTCGACTGATAGATACGGAAAGCGTGGCTTGCCGTATCTTCCTGAGGGTACAGCTCGTCGTTGAGAGTCGTTGCGGCGCTCGGCTGATGGTCGCCAAAAAAGACAAGAACAACCGGTCTGCCGATATTGCGGAGCTCGTTGATAAAGTACTCGAGGTCCCGGTCGGATGCATTGATGCAGGTGAGATAGGTATTGAGCGCGCTATTGGCGCCCTCGCTGGCTCCCTCGACCCAATAGTTTGTCAGCTCTTCGGCGGGAACGGTGCCATAGTCGTAGCCGCCGTGATTTTGCATCGTGACGTCAAAGATGAACTGCGGGGCTTCGTCGGTTCTGAGCAGGTCGAGTATCTTGTCGTAGGTGGCGTAGTCGCATACGCCGGCATGGTAATAGGGCGCACCTTCGAAATCGCCGATTGAAAGAAAGTCTCCAAAACCCAGCTGCTGATAGATTTTATCTCGATGGTAGTTGACGGGGTTTTGCGGGTGCATAGCGGTAGTGGTATACCCAAGCTCTTTAAGGTCCTTTGCCAGGCTGTTGACGCCATTCATCTGATACAGCTGATAGGGGATTTTGCCTAATCCGACAAAGGCCGTTGTCGCTCCGGTCAAAAATTCGAATTCGGAGTTCGCCGTTCCGCCACCGGTGACCGAAGCGAGCATGGTGCCGCGAACAAGTGTGTCGGGAAGCGAGTTGTAGAATGCGGGACCGGTGTACCCGGCCGCCTGGAGCTGCTCAAAGCACGAAAGGTCGCTAAAACTCTCGTTCATGACGGCAACAATCGTCGGCTTGATTTCATTGAACTGGGCAACGGCCGCCGCGCGCTGCTCGCTCGAGCCATACGTGCTGTCGTAGGCGGCGGCGAGCTCCTGCTCGATGCTCTGCGCCTCATCGGGCGTATAGTCTTCGGGCTTTTCAATGGGCAACTCGTTGACCATTTCGGTGAACGAAGTGATAAAACCCTGAGACGCATACGTGGTGATGGGCTGCCAACGGTCAAATCCAAAATCCAGCGACTGCTCCAAGTCGATGTTGGAAAAGCCCAAGAGCCCCACAACGGTCACTAGCAGAAAAGCGCAGAGGTTAGCGGCGATTGCGGGGAAGACATGGGCGGGCGTACGGAGCTTTCGCGGTCGGATAAGCGAAAGAAGCCCCAGGGAAATCTCCAGCAGGGCGAGTGAGGTTACGATTCCTGCAGTGAAGGTGAACTCATATCCCTCACTTACTTCCATTGCGGTGCCCAATGCCAAAATGTCGCTCGGCAGGATGGCCTCGCCTTTAAACGTTATGACGAAGTGCTCGGCAATGCCAAGGGTACAACAGACGACGGGCACGAGGGCCATGACTCCTCCATGACGCTGTCCCAGCAAATAAAGGGAGAGCAGAACCGTCGCGAGCAGCCCAACGGAAAACCCGAATGAGTTGGCGGGAATGCGATAGAACGTTTCGTTGCAGGCAATTTCGAGTGAAACGAACGAGAGCGCTGAAACAGCGGCGACGACAAGGATGTCGCGGCAAATACAGGCAACCGTTCCCGTCGCAAGATCGGTTTGGTCGATAAGTCCCGAAACCAAGGGCTCGACAAGAAGTATGACGGCGGCAGCACCGAGCGCCGAATAAGAAAGGACCCATAGGGAACAGTCCTCATTTACGAGCAATTGATTCGTAATCCATGCAGCTACCATGCCGAGCGGGATGAGGAGCATCGCGCACCAAAAGACGCGGGCAATGGGCGGTTTTTCGTTGTGTTTGATTGAAAAATACACGCGCACGACGACGGCGGCCACGATAAGGACGGCGATGAATATGGGTAGATTGGCCATGCCACTCGAAGTGATTTCAAGGGGGATATCTTCGGTCATGGACGTTCCTCTGTTACAGCAAATTAAGTTCAGTTTTAGATTACTCTAACCTTTCCACGGCATTTCGAGAAACAAAGCACCCGACACGCAAAGCAAAAGGTCTGCGAATCTTGTATTACGAACATCTGTGCGCGTTGAGTGCGTTAAACTCATCGACAGTGTGATTTGAGGTTATAGGAGGCAAGGAGCTTCCATGTCTGATTCTTCTATCGTTATCCGTGGTGCGCGCGAACACAACCTGCGCAATATCGATGTTTCCATCCCGCGCGACGAGCTCGTGGTCATTACCGGTCTTTCGGGCTCGGGCAAGAGCTCGCTGGCGCTTGACACGATCTATGCCGAGGGTCAGCGTCGCTACGTGGAGAGCCTGTCGAGTTATGCGCGCCAGTTTTTAGGCCAGATGGACAAGCCCGATCTAGACTCGATCGACGGCCTGTCGCCGGCTGTGTCGATCGATCAGAAAACGACGTCCAAAAACCCACGCTCGACGGTGGGCACCGTAACCGAGATTTACGACTATCTGCGTCTGCTGTTTGCTCGCGTGGGCACGCCGCACTGTCCCGAGTGCGGTCGCGTTATCGAGCGCCAGACCACCGACCAGGTCGCCGATAAGGTCCTGGCAGCGGGAGAGGGTCGTCGTGCGTTTGTGCTGGCACCGGTGGTGCGCGGGCGCAAAGGCGAGTACGCAAAATTGTTCGAGGATCTTCGGGCTGAGGGCTTTAGCCGCGTGCGTGTCGACGGCGAAGTACGCTCGCTCGACGACCCCATCGATCTGGACAAAAAGTTCAAGCACGATATCGAGGTCGTAGTCGACCGCATCGTGATTCGGGAAAACTCTCTGGGCCGTATCGCCGAGTCGGTTGAACAGGCGACTGCCTTGGCACACGGCAATGTGAACGTGTACATGCTGCCCGATCGCGATGCTCCCGAGGGAACCGAGGGCGAGCTGCTGGAGTATTCGTTGGCTCTGGCGTGCCCGGAGCACGGGCATTCCATCGATGACCTGCAGCCGCGCGATTTCTCGTTCAACGCGCCCTATGGTGCATGTCCCGAGTGCGATGGCCTGGGCTTTAAAAAGACAGTCGATGCCGAGGCACTGATTGAAGATCCCTCAAAGTCGATTGCCGACGGAGTCTTTGGCAGCCTGTTCGGCAACTCCAACTATTATCCGCAGATTTTTGCTGCGGTCTGCAAACACTTTAAGGTGAGTGCCGATACGCCATGGGAGGACCTGCCCCCGCGGGTGCGTCGTGCGTTTTTGGATGGCATGGGCGACACGAAGATTTCGGTCGACTATCAAAAGCTCGACGGTCGTCGCAGCCAGTGGGACACCAAGTTTTCGGGCGTGCGCAATATCCTGTACGAGCGCTATACCGAGACGACCAACGAGAACACTAAGGCGCGCCTGGAGAAGTACATTCGCGAGGAGCCGTGTTCGAGCTGCCATGGTGCTCGCCTGCGCCCCGAGATGCTCGCCGTCACCGTGGGCGGCAAGTCCATTTATGAGGTTTGCTGCCTGTCGTGCCGCGAGTCGCTCGAGTTTTTTGAGGACCTTGAGCTCACAGAGCGTCAACAATTCATCGGCGGTCGTATCGTCAAGGAAATCCTGGAACGCTTGCGTTTTCTGGTTGATGTCGGCCTTGATTATCTGACGCTCGATCGTGCTTCGGCGACGCTTTCCGGCGGTGAGGCGCAGCGCATTCGCCTGGCTACGCAGATCGGTGCGGGCCTCATGGGCGTTCTCTATATTCTGGACGAGCCTTCGATTGGTCTTCACCAGCGCGACAACGAGCGGCTGATTAAGACACTCGAGCGCCTGCGCGATATCGGCAACACCGTTATCGTCGTTGAACACGATGAGGACACGATTCGCGCTGCCGACTATGTGATCGATATGGGGCCAGGCGCGGGCGTCAACGGCGGGCAAGTGGTCGCCGCGGGAACGCCCGCTGACATCATGGCGTGCCCCGAATCAATGACGGGTGCCTATCTGACCGGCAAGCGAATGATTCGAGTTCCCAATGAACGCCGCAACCCCGGACGTGGCTGTCTTAAGATTACGGGAGCATGTGCCAACAACCTCAAAAACGTTACCGCCAAGATTGAGTTTGGCACGCTTACCGTCGTAACCGGCGTATCGGGATCGGGAAAGAGTTCCTTGGTCACCGATACGATTGCGCCTGCCCTCACCAACGCTATCCATCGCTCTACGCGCCCCGTGGGCCCGTTCAAAAAAATCGACGGTATCGAGTGCATCGATAAGGTGATCGACATTGACCAGTCGCCGATCGGTCGCACGCCGCGTTCGAACCCTGCGACCTATATTGGCCTGTGGGATGATCTGCGCGCGCTGTTTGCGAGCACGCCGGAGTCGAAGGCGCGTGGCTACTCGCCGGGACGCTTCTCCTTTAATGTGAGCGGCGGACGCTGCGAGGCGTGCAAGGGCGACGGCCAGATCAAGATTGAGATGCACTTTCTTCCCGATATTTATGTTCCCTGCGAGGCTTGTGGCGGCAAGCGCTATAACCGCGAGACGCTCGAGGTTACCTATCGTGGCAAGACTATCTCGGACGTACTTGACATGAGCGTGGCCGAGGCACTGGCTTTCTTTGGGAATATTCCGCAGATCAAGCGAAAGCTTCAAACCCTGTATGACGTCGGCCTAGGTTATGTGAGCTTGGGCCAGCCCGCCACGACGCTCTCGGGTGGTGAGGCGCAGCGCGTAAAGCTCGCCAAGGAGCTTCATCGCCGTCAGACGGGTAAGACGTTCTATATTTTGGACGAGCCTACGACCGGTCTTCATTTTGAGGACGTTCGCCAGTTACTTGATGTGTTGCAACGTCTAGTCGATGCGGGCAATACGGTGTTGGTGATCGAGCACAACCTCGATGTCATCAAGGTCGCCGACCGTCTGATCGATATGGGTCCCGAGGGTGGCAACGGTGGCGGAACCGTCGTGGTCTCAGGCACGCCGGAGCAAGTCGCGGCATGTTCGCAGAGCTACACGGGCAAGTTCTTGGCGCCGTTGCTCAAGCGTGACCGTGAGCGTCAGGCGCAGCTCGACGCACAGTAAAGAGACGTTGTAGTACCGACGCGCCACCGATTCCTTCTGATTCGGTGGCGCTTCTGTGTGTCGAGATGGCATATGCGGCGGAATTGGCCCTATACTTAATCCTTGCGTCGCTCTGTGAGGGAAAGGATGTGCCATGGCAAAGGCTGTTAAGACGTCAAAAACCAATGCGATGCGCGAGCTGGAAAGCGCCGGCATCTCCTATGTTCTCCATACGTACGAAGACGATGGCGACGAATCGTCGGGCCTTGGCGTTGCGATTTCCGAACAGCTTGGCGAGGAGCCCGGTCAGGGATTTAAGACCCTGGTCTGCACGACGCCGTCCAACGACCATGTCGTGTGCTGCATTCCCGTTGCCGACGAGCTCGACCTCAAGGCCGCCGCGCGCGCCGCAGGCGAAAAGTCGCTGACCATGATGCATGTCAAAGATTTGCTTGCCGCGACGGGGTATGTCCGCGGCGGTTGCAGCCCGGTCGGTATGAAAAAGCGCTTCCGGACGCTGATCGATGAGACATGCGTCCTTTGGGATACCATTTTTATCTCGGGTGGCAAGCGCGGCTATCAGCTTGAGCTTGCTCCCGATGACTTAGTTGCATTTTGCGGGGCGACGGTTGCCCCGATCACGAGAGAGGACTGAGCGATGCCGCAGGAAGAATCAAAGCGCGGAGCTCACTTTGCAAAAGGGTCGGCTCCTCAGACGCCCGCGCCCGAGGCCGCTTCGTTCGATAACGAGATTCGAAACGCCTGGTCCGCTGCCGCTGACCCGGGCGAGACGGCCGTATACTTGCGTGCCGCCGGTGCCGGCACGGCGCTTCCCCGTACGGTTCTTTCTTCGGCTCGTCCCGATGAGACGGCTGTCTTTTT
>USNA01000020.1 GCA_900555955.1 uncultured Collinsella sp.
CCAACAGAGCGGGGTCCCCTAGCGGTGGCCTCCGGCCCCGCCGCCGTTGCCGTCGAGGGCGGCAAGAAGGTCCTCGACGACCTCAATACCAAAGGCGAGCAGGTTCGCAAGGACGCCGGAACCCCCGATATCGCCCGCAGCGTGTCCGACATGTTCGAGCAGGCCGGTGGCACCATCTCCGACCTGACCGAGCGCCTGGGCATGCAGGGCGAGACCGCGGCGCAGCGCGTGCTCGACGAGCTCATCCTGGCCCGCGTCCGCGTTATGACCGCCCCCGAGCGCACGGCCTTTTTGGCCCATGTGCGCGACATCGTCGATTCGGTCGAGGATAACGTGACCTCGGTGCCCGTCGAGTCCGTTGAGCCCGACGATGCAGAGGACACCGAAGAGGCCGAGTAGCAGCGCAGATGGCAGATTCCACCACCGATTACAACAATCTAGATCCCTTGGGTGACGATACGGCGGTTGTCGATGAGGTCGATGCCGCCGTCTCGGGCGCTCGCAAGAAGCCGCGTGCTGTCGATATGGTTCCCGAAGAGCCCGACGCGATGGCGCCGGACGAGGAATACCAGCTCACGCCGGCAGGCCGCCGCGAACGCATTGGGCAGATCGTTCGCCTGATCAAAAAGTACCGCGTATGGGATAACCTCACGCCGGTGCGCCTGCGTCGTCTGCTCGAAGAGCTCGGCCCCATGTTCGTCAAGATGGGGCAGATTCTGGCCAACCGCTCCGAGATTTTGCCGCAGCGGTTTTGCGACGAGCTGCGTCGCCTGCGCTCCGATGTAGAGCCGGTGCCGTATGAGGTAGTGCTCCGCTGTCTGGAAGAGGAATACGGCCAGCGCCTGGGGCAGATGTTCGACGCCATCGACCCCAACCCGCTCGGTAGCGCGTCGCTCGCGCAGGTGCACCGCGCCCGCCTGGTGACCGGCGAGGACGTGGCCGTTAAGGTGCAGCGCCCCGGCGCGCAACAGGTCATGGCGCAGGACATCGACATCATCCGTTCGGTGGTGCGCATCGTTTCCAAGTTCGTCAACACCGATCAGTTTGTTGACCTGCACGGTGTGGTCGAAGAGCTGTGGACCTCATTTCGCGAGGAGACCAACTTTTTGGCCGAGGCCAAAAACCTCAACGATTTCTATGACTTCCACAAAAGCGTGCACGGCGTTTCGTGTCCCAAATCCTACCTGGACCTTTGCACCGAACACGTCGTGGTCATGGACTACATCGACGGCATCTCCATTGCCGATCCCGAGCGCCTGGTGGCCGAGGGCTATGACCTGGAAAAGATCGGCTCGGCGATCGTCGAGGACTATTCGACGCAGGTGCTCGACGACGGCTTTTTCCATGCCGACCCGCATGCGGGAAACATCATCCTCAAAGACGGCATTGTCTACTTTATTGACCTGGGCATGGTCGGGCGCATGTCGAGCCACGACCGCGGTATCGTCAAGGATATGATTTTCGCCGTGGCCGAGGGCGATGTGCCCAAGCTCAAGGATTCGCTCATGCGTTTTGCCGTGACGCGCGGTGATTCGGCCGAGCTCGATCATTCGGCCTTTTTGTCCGATTTGGACTTTATCGTAGCCGACTTTGCAGGACTCGATCTTAAGGACCTGGATATCGGCGAGTTTTTGACCTCGTTGCTAAACCTGGCGCGCAAAAACGACGTTGAGCTGCCGAGCGTGGTGACGATGTTCGCCCGCGGCATGGTGACGCTCGAGGGTCTGCTGACCGAGTACATGCCCAACGTCAACATGATCCAGATCATCCAAGCGCACATCAAAAACGAGAAGAGCGCCTATGCGCGCGTCCGCGAAATGGGGCGCGACTTTGCGGCGAGCAGCTATCGCGCGGCAAAAGGCTCGCTCGAGGCGGCCGAGTATCTGGGCTTGGCGTCGCGTATGCTCACGCGCGGTCAGCTTAAGGTAAACACGCAGATCATGAGCAGCGATAAGGCGCTGCGACAGCTGGGTGGAATTATCGACCGCATGTCGATGGCAATTGTGATTGCCGGCCTGTTTATCGGCTCGTCGGTGGTGTACTACGCGCGCATCGAGCCGGTTGTGTTCGGTATCCCGGTCATTGGCTTTATGGGCTACGTGAGCGCGCTGGTGCTGGCGCTGATGCTGGGCCGCGAGATCTGGCGCAACAGCCACGGCGGCAAGCGTTAATGACCCCTGGGGGACGGAGGAAAACGGATCATTTTGCTCAGCGATCCATCCATGCCCTAATCTATCGCAAACCATAGCTTTTACCTTGGGCTTCGCCTGCGTGCGGGGCCCTTTGCGTGATACCATAATGACAGTAATAATCGATGGCCTAGATGGTGGTGCGGAGACGCACGAATGCGCGGTTTTCCTGCGCGTTTGGGAGAATCGGGGTGCAAGTCCCCGGCTGTACCAGTAACCGTAATTCCTCTTGGCCCGGGATGGTCGCGTTGCAGATCGGACGGCGCGCCCGGGTCGGTAAGGTTAAGTCGGATCGCCTCCCATCTTGTACGCGGCCGCGGCGCATGCCGCCGGTATGCGTTGGGCTCTGGAGGGAAGGGGGCCCCGATGGGGGTACTCGGGCGCAATATGCGCAATGATGTGGGGCAGCCGCTGGGCAATGCTCCAAGTGCAGACAGTAGGAGACAAATGGATATGTTTGAGGACGAGTGCCAGCGCGCCTCGTGGCGTCGTCATGGAGCGATTGTCCGCGGCGTGGCCAAGCGCGGTCTGGTGGCGTTCCTGGCTTTTGCCATGGCTTTTGGCACCACGCCGGCGCAACTTTGGGCCGAGGGCGCCGAGGGCATTGCCGAGGCCGTGGCTCAGGCCGCAACGGGCGGCGAGGGCGCGGCGGCCTATGAGGGCACTGCTGCCGCCGATACCGGTGCGAACGATGCTGCCGTGGAGGACGGCACGGGTACCAGTGACGCTGCTGCCGGTCAGGGTACGACTTCGGGCGCCGCGAAGGGCGATGACGCCGCAGGTGATGCGGCTGATTCCGGCAGTTCCACCGCGATGCCTGCTGTCGCTTCGGAGCAGGGCGAGCCGAAGGCCGCTGCCGCTTCTGCCACGACGCTTTCCAGCGTGGCCAGGGTCTGCATCCAGGACACCAAGGATGAGAACTACTCGTATTCCACGAAGTCCGGCGCGCTCAATGCGGGTGATACGCTCTGGGCCAATATGTACGATAAGGATGAGGACGACTACTACAGTTCGGCTTATTCCGTCTCCAATCCTGGCACCTGGACTTACACCTGGCTCGCCGGCACGACCAGGGCCAGCAGCAATGTCGCCGACTACACCGAGGTCGTAGGCCACGAGCAGTCGCTCACCGTCACCGCCGCGATGGAAGGCAAATACTTCATCTGCAAGGTGACCGCGGACGGTAAGGACTACTACGGTCCGTCCGTCTCTGATGGCTCGGGCATCAATGCCAACTTCATCCCCGGTCCCGTGTTGGGCGCCGGGCAGATGGAGCTTAGCAGCGTCAAGCTCAGTAGCGACACGCCGAGCATAGGCGATACCCTTACGGCGACTCCGTACAAGGATTGGTCGAGCCCCGCGGGCTCCGACGCCAAGGTTACCTACACGTGGTCCGCATCCACCTCGCAGTCCTCGGGCTTCACCAAGATCGAGGGCGCGACGGGCGCTTCCCTCACGGTAACCGATGACCTCGAGGGCAAGTACATTAAGGTCGAGGCCACTGCCGGCGTCAACACGGTGAGCAAGACCACTTCCAGCAAGGTCAAACAGGCCGGTGCGGTCGAGATTTCGGCCGTGTCCATCATCAACACCAAGGACAACACGAGTGTCTTTGCGGTGGGGGATACCGCTAAGGCCCGCGCCAAGGAGAAGGGCGGCGCGTACGGCGCATTCGTCGACGCGAGCAAGCTCAACTATCAGTGGCAGTGCTCTGACACCAAGAGTGGCACGTATACCGACATTGCGGGCGCCACGGGTGAGACCCTCGAGCTTACCGACGCTTTGGGCGGCAAGTACCTCAAGTGCAAGGTGTCTTCGAAGATCGGCTCCTCGAGCTTGACCAACTCGACGGGCGCTCTCGTTGCGGCTACCGGTTCAATTAATGTCACGAGCGTGACTATGAACCCGACTTCGGGCAAAGTCGAGGTTGGTTCCACGATTACGGCGACTGCCAAGGCGGGTTCCACCGACGTTACCGCCGATTCGCATGTCACGTGGCAGTGGTATAAGGGCACCTCGAACTACGCGAGCTCGTGCAACACGCCTATCGAGGGTGAGACCGGTAACACTCTGACGGTGACCGCCGCCCTTAAGGGCTGCTACGTCGTGGCTAAGGCCAATGGGCGGGAGGCGGGGGCCGAGGCGTATAGGTAGCTACGGCGAGCAGAAGCCGTACTATGCGGCGGGTCCTGTCTCCGTCGCTGGCCAAGTTGAGCTGTACGACGTGCAGTTTGAGGGCTCTCCTGCCACCAACGGCGTGCACGTGGGCGATACGCTCAAGACCAAGGTGCGCAAAAAGGACGGTTCGCGCTACAGCTATATCGACCGCACCGATAATGTGACCTACCAGTGGCAGTATGCAAATACCAGCTCGAGCTACGACTCCGCTTACACCGATATCCCCGGTGCTACCAAGGCTACCTATACCGTTGACGCCGTCTATGCCGGCAAGTACCTGCGCGTGAATGTGACGAGCGAAAATACCGTTTTCAGCACGCAGAAGAAGAGCTCGTACGGTACGCAGTCCGTTGTCCCGCTCGGCCCCGTGACGCTCAAGGGTCAGTACAAGCTGGCGGGCATCGAACTTGCCGATAAGAACGTTACGCTGAGTGTGGGCTCAAAGATCACGCCGAGCGTGCAGGTTCCGGGCAGCTGGTCGGGCTCGACGAAGGACGTGCCCGACGATGCCGAGTTGACCATGGCGTGGTACGCCAAGGGCGAGGGCGATGCCGATTGGACCGAGCTCACCGACGGCATCGATACGACCGATGGCAGCCTGACCATTTCGGACGCGCTTGTTGGCAAGCGCATTAAAGTTACGGCGAGCGCTCTCGATAACACGGTTGAGTGGGTTTCTTCCGATAGCGTTACCGCGGCGGGGGAGTATAACCTGCTGCGCATGACCACTACGCCGCAGATCAATAGCGATTCGATCCATCTCGTCTCGGGCGATAGCGTGAAGGCGACGGCGCAGGCTAAGCGCGCTGACGGCTCGACCACCAACGGTATCGACGTCACCGATCAAGCGACTGTTGTCTGGTACGCGGCTGACGACGCGAAGGCCTCTGCGGCCGACTGGACACTTCTGCCCGACATGTCGGGCGCCACGGCAACGGTTTCGGCTTCTGCCGCGGGCAAGTATCTGAAGGCTGTCGCCACGAGCGGCAGCTCGACGGTCGAGCTTGTCTCTGCCAATCCCGTGATCGCCGCAGGCTCTCTTGAGGCCGCAGTCCAAAAGCTCAACGATGCCAATAAACAGATCGCCGTTGATTACAGCGCTAAGGGCGGCAACGTCAATGACGCGCTGAAGGCGCAGCTTGCCGATCTGGGATTTACCGATATTGACGTCAAGGTCTCCGAGGGCGGCGTTGCCTTTAATGCAGAGGATGACAAAGCCACGGTCGGTATCTCCGACGCTCAGGATAAGACCAACGGCGATGTGACCTTCTTCTTCATTGACCCCAACGACTACACCGGTTACAACATCGACGGTCTGCGTAGCGCCGAGGTCGTGTTTGAGCTGTCGCGTGGCGACGAAACCGAATACTATCAGCCCAGCAAGACAGTGCAGGTTGCTTGGGACGAAGCCCGCGTTCAGCAGATGCTCGACGATGCTGCCGAGCAAATTGCCATAGGCTACGCTTCGGGCGATTCGGCCGAGTCCGTCACGTCGAATCTCACGCTTCCGTACCGCGCAGGCTCCAAGAGCAAGTTCGAGGTTGAATGGAAGAGCTCCGACGGCGATGTCATTTGGCCGTCCGGTTATGGCTGGGACGACTACACCGGCAAGGTGACGCGCTTTTCGAGCGATCGCACCGTAACGCTGACCGCGACCGTTTCGTTTGTGAGCGGTGGCCCGTCTGACGTTAAGGGCGCGCACGACTTCACCGTGACGGTCAAGGGTGATCCCGAGAAGGTCGCCGCCGACAAGAAGGCGCTGCAGGAGAAGGTCGATGCGGCCTTTACCTACGACAATATCAAGTACTCCGGCACCGACGCGGTCGCTAACAAGGATGGCCTGACCGCCGATCTGCAGATGCCGCGCACGAGCACGCTTAATATCGACGGCAAGTACTACAAGGTCGAGTACTCCGCCAGCACCGATGACATCACGTTCAACGGCTACAAGGGCACGGTCTATCAGCCACTGCCTGGCAAAGAGGCAGCGAAGACCAAGATCACCCTTACGGTGACCGATAAGTCCAACGCCGAGGTCACGGCAAGCAAGACCCTCGACTTTGCGATTTCTCCGCAGGACCAGGGCGAGCTCGATGCCGAGCTTTCTCTTATGGAAAAGGCGAAGGCCGGCTATGCTGCCGCCATTCTGAATGGCCAGGACGCCAATGCCGTTTCGGCGGACATGCACGCGTTCCAGAAGGCGTATCTCGATGCCGACGGCAACCTTGCCTGGAGCTACAACAAGACGACGACCGATTCGACGTCCCTTGGTATTGTTCCGGAGGATCTGCCTGGCTATGACGCGATGTCCGGGCAGGATTGGCGTCTGTTTAAGTCGAGCAACAGCTCTATTGTCTCCGCAGAGAATCTCAAGGTCACGCAGCCGCAGTACAACACGAAGGTTGTCGTTTCCTCGCGCCTGACGAGTGAGAAGTACGCTCGCTATGCTGAGCGCTATCCCGACAATGCCACGTATGCCAAGCTTGCCAACCAGGATGTCTCGGCAACGTTGACGGTCGTGGGCACGAGTGGTCAAAACAGCCCCGAGGTCACAGCGACGTGCTCGGTTATTGGCGTCGACGCCAAGGGCAAGCAGCAGACGTGGGCTGCCGCTTCGCAGTACACGCTCAAGAACGGCTCGACTGCCGCCGATCTTTCCGAGGAGCTCTTTAAGCAGGCTGGCCTCAAGGCCGACTACGACCCCAACGGCTCTTGGGGTTGGGTGCTCAATTCCATTACGTCGCCTTTCGATGCCGATCGCACCCTTGCATACGACACTGCTACGGGTGCCTATTGGCAACTATTCATCAACGGCGTCGCTGCGTCGGTGGGTGCTGGCAACTACAAGCTCGAGGCGGGCGACTCTGTCGTCTGGTGTTACTCGAAGTACGGTGACCCTGCGCCCACCGACCAGCTTTCGGTAAGCTGTACCGTTGTCGGTCAGGACGCTTCAGGTGCTCAGCAGACGTGGGCGCAACCTACGACCTCGCTGGTGGAAGAGGGCGCAACTGCCGCCGATCTTTCCGAGCAGGTCTTTAAGCAGGTCGGTATTGGCGCCGACACTGGCACGGGCTCGTACGGTTGGTTCCTCAATTCGTTGACCTCGCCGTTCGAAAAGAACGTGACGCTTTCGACCGAGCAGGTTAACGAGAGTACCTGGAAATACTGGCAGTTCTTTGTCAACGGCAAGATGGCCAATGTCGGCGCCGGCAACTACACGCTCAAGGCCGGCGATGAGATTGCCTGGGTCTATGGTTCCGATGGCACCATGCCCGGTCAGGTTTCTGTCTCGATGGAGATCATCGGCAAGAAGGACGATAAGGCACAGCGCTGGACCGATCCTTCGAAGCAGGTGTTTGTTGGGGGCACGACGATCAAGGACGCCACTGCCGCCTACTTTGATGCCTTGGGCATCAAGTCCGAGATGTACGATCAGCTGGGCTTCTGGGGCGTTCACAGCCTTGTCTCTCCGCTTGACGGCACTAAGTTGGCCGGCGCTTGGTCGTACTTTGTTAACGGTGTTCCCGGTTCTCAGCTCGATAGTGACTACGTGCTCAAGTCGCGTGACAAGATCGTCTGGGCTTATGCTGCCGGCGATACGGTGCCTAATCCCGACGAGGTCGTAGTCAATCCGAGCGCCCCGCGTCCGACCGATTGGAAGTCCGATTGGGACGGCAAGTCCAATGCGGCGGTCGAGAACGTTTCGACGCCTACGGGTGCGCTAGCGAGCTCTTGGACGTTCGACTGGAAGGCGTATTCTGGTTCGGCGTATCCCAACGCGAGTGAACCTATTGTCGTGAACGGCAACGTGTATCTTGCCGTCAACAAGCGTTTGCTAAAGATTGACGCCAAGTCGGGCAAGGTCCTTGCCGAGTCGAATCTTAAGACTGCGGTCGGTTACACCTCGCGCCCGATTTATGCGAACGGTTTGGTTATTGTTCCGCTTGACGGCGGTGCGGTCCAGGCTCTGACGGCTGACGCGCTCACAACGGTTTGGGTCACCGACTCCGTGAGCGAGACTGCTCAGTCGAATTCTCAGCTGACAATTGATGGCAATTACCTCTATGTCGGCACCGTTGATGTCGACTATGGAAAGGGTACGTACAATAACGGTCATCTGACGCGTATTAACATCCTGACCGGCGCTGTTTCTTGGCAGCATGTCAATGCCGACGAGGGTTATTACTGGACGGGCGCGACGGTGGGCGATGACTTTGTCTTGGTTCCCACCAGTGCCGGTACCGTCGAGATGCTCAGCAAGTCTTCGGGCGATGTGCTCGGAAAGGTTTCGGTTGGTGCTGTTGTCAACTCCACCTGTGTGCTTTCGGCTGACGACAGCCATGCCTATCTAATCTCGCGCGACGGCAAGCTGCACGTCTTGGCGATTTCTGATGGCGACTCACGCGATGCGGATGCCGCTTCGCTTATTACCGAGGAGCGTGTGGTCGACCTTGGCCTTACGGGATGTGCATGCGTGCCTACGACGACGTATGATGGCAAGCTGATTGTTGGCGGCGAGGTTGCTGGCGGCTCTGCGCTGGCGATTATTGATCCGGCCAACAACTTTGCCAAGACGCTGGTTTCGTCTGCTGATGGCACTGCGCTTCCTGCTGGCGGCATCAAGGGCGCTCCGCTCGTAAGTGTCCAGGGCGAAGACGCGTATGTCTACTTCACGGTTAACTACGGCGAGAGCCCTGATTTCGTTAACTACACCTCAGGCGGTGGCGTATATCGTTACAAGTTGGGTGACGCTGAGGCTTCTGGTGTGTTTAGCGCAACGGGCCACTACAACTTCTGTGACTCGCCAATCGCTTGTGATGCCCAGGGCAACTTGTACTACATTAACGACTCTGGCACGCTGTTTAAGCTGAATGCTGGCGTTAAGGTTTCGTTTAGCGCTGGCGAGGGGTCCAAGGTCGATTTTCAGACTACGGCCGCCAACGGCTCTATCGCCAACACTGCCGGTCCGCCGCGACACCGGCTTAACGAAATCCCCACAGCGGTTCTCGCGCCCAGCCTGCCGATCCGACGCGCGAAGGCTACACCTTCGCTGGTTGGTATACCGACGAGGCCTGTACGGAGGCATATGACTTTAGCGTTGCGGTGACGGCTGATATGACGCTGTATGCCAAGTGGATCAAGAATGCTGTTAACCCTGGTGGTAACGGTGGCTCTGGCTCCGCTGGCGGCAACGGCGGTTCGGGTAATGCCGGTGCTGGTTCTGGCTCCGGTAACGGCACAAACGGCCAGCAGGCTGGCGGTGCTGTTGCTCCGGGTAAGAAGCCGGTGTCGTCTACCACGACTACGACCGAGACCAAGGACGATAAGGATTCCAAGAAGAAATCCGATAAGTCCGGCAAGAAGGACAAGAAGTCCGGCAAGAAGGATGACAAGTCCGGCAAGTCCGACACGGGCTCGTCTGCAGCGACCACTGCCAAGAAGTCCGCTGCGGCTCCC
>USNA01000021.1 GCA_900555955.1 uncultured Collinsella sp.
CACGTTGCCTATCTGGGCGCCAACTACGGCTCCACCCTTACCCCGGCAGCGGCCAAAAAGTACTGCCCGCCCACGTGGCAGGACTGGTACAACAAGGTTGCAACCCAGATGAACCGCATCTAAGATCAACGTCAAAGGGCCCCAATTGTGGCCCTTTTTCTTTTACGCGACGGAGGTATCGACGACGCCAGTCGCGTTTGCAATGGCAACAATGATAATCATTGCCAACAAGAGCACACCCATAGCCTTGAGCCAGAGCTTTGCAAGCTTTTTACCGCGGTATCTATCGAGTAGCTCAAACCGCCGGCGAAGGCGGCGTTTGTCGAGCATCACAAAATGAATGAGCACTACGAGACCGTCGACGAAGATAAAATACTCAATCGCGAGAAACCATATCGGGTAGTTTTGGTTGGCGCCCGTAGGATGAAAAACGGCAAAATGGCTTCCGGCAAAGAAAACAAGTAGCGAAAGATAGACGAATGCGTTCCAAATGCGCCCAACGGTGTCGGGAATGCGGGAGAGCAAATTCGGGCGCTCAGGCACCAACGGCAATCCGCCCTGAGACTGATCCGTGGGGAGCACGGGCGCAGGGCACACGGCTCGCCGCTCCGGAGGCTCTTGGAAGGAAGCAGCATTCGGCGCGGACGACGGCGTCGGTGCGGACAACGCATAGGATGCGCGCGCAGCGTGCCCTAGCGCCTTCGCGTTTGCAAAGCGCTTGTCCGGATCGAGCGCCATCGCCATGCAAATAACATCGGCAAGCGAGGCGGGGATATCATATGCCTCGCATTGCTCGCGCATGTTCCGACCTGGCTTGGGATCGGCCCCCGTCAGACAAAAGAACAGCAGGGCACCGAGCGCATAGACATCGCTGCGCACGCTCGTCTGGCCAAAACCATACTGCTCGGGCGGCGCATAGGGGCGCGTGCCAAACTTAACGGTATCGGCATCGGCTCCCTCGCGCCACACGCGAGCGATTCCCAAGTCGATAATCACCAGCGATGAAAACATCATGCCTGTATCGGGCGTATAGTTTGCGCCCGACACGATGATATTCGAGGGCTTTAGGTCGCGATGGATCACCGGCGCAGCCATCTCCCCCGCCGACGCAAAGCCGGCATGGAGCTCCGCAACTGCATCACAAAGGGCGCCAAACAGCTCACAAGCATAATCGGGCGTCGTACCCAAACGCCCCACCAGGGCCCCGAGCGTTTCGCCTTCGATGTATTCCATGACCACGCAAAGTTCGTCGCCCACGCGGCGGCAATCGACAATCCGAGGCAAGTGCTCGTAACGTCGCCCGGCATGCTGGGCCGCAAACAGGCGTTCATACGCCCCGCCAATCAGGGCCGACGCGTCGATGCGCTTGCGAACAAAGGGGCCAAGAGATCCTCCGCCGGAGCCCTCAAAGTACACGAGCTCGGTCGTCTCGACGTCGGAGCGCTTGAGCACGCGGTCTACGCGATAGCTGCCATCACGCTCAAGTGACGCCAGGTGTCCGGCGAGCGCAACGGTCAGCTCGTCATCGGAATATGTTGGTTTCTGAGTATCCATAGCGTCCATAATAACGCAGGGCACGGACGCCCCATGACGCCCGTGCCCTGCACGTTCTAAATATCGTGAACGGCGCTTCCGCCGGCAGCTAACCGTTAGCTCACCGTCTCCTCGCCAAAGCGATACAGCTCCTCGTTCACCTTTTGCAGGCTGCAGCCACGATCAATACAGAAAATGATGATGGCGTCACGGCGGTCCTTGCAGTTGAGGACATTGGCGCCTGCCGCCGTCAAGACGCGGTTGGTCTCCTTGAGCGTCAGCGCCATGGCAAAGGCAATCTGCAGCACCTTATTGCGGCTCGGATGCCGCGCACCGGTAAAGATCTGATAGCCAAACGTCTCGTTGAGGTCGGCCATACGCACCACGCGCGAACGCTCCAGCCCCTTTTCTTCCAAAAGCTGTTTCAGATACTCCGAAAGCGACGGGGCGGCAAAGTCGTGCTCTTTGATATAGTCCTCGATACTCGGAGCATCAAGCAGCTCGTTGAGCAACTCTTCGGTTAGCTTCTTATCAGGCATACGGCCTCACCTCCCCAGATCGCATAGTAATCATGTTGTTTATTCTAGTTAAAAGCCGCTCACATCAGAACGTTCCCAGCTAGCAACCTGATCGGGAGATACCGTGCTCATCGCTTCGAACTTCCAGGTGCCGCCCGCCTTGAGATGGTTGGTGTTCGCAAGAGCCGTTCCCACCTGATTGCCGTCTGCGTCATACAGAACATACTCAATCTGAATGTAGCTTTGCTCTTTATCCGTATTATTGGTCAACGTGCCAGTGATCTTATACGCAAACTGATTAGACGTATCACCGGCCTCATCCGAAACCGTATAGGGTTCTTGTGCCTCTTTTTGCTCCTCGACTTGCTGGGTCTGCTCGGCAGGCTTTGCTGCATCACCCGTAGACGAATCAGACGAGTTACCGCCCATAGAACCTACGACGCCGGCAACAACGAGCACCACGATGACACCCAGAATGATCTTGCCGATCGGCTTCTTTCCCTCTTTTGCCATTATGCATCCTTCCTACGATCCGGCTACCGCGCCGGCACACAGCACATCGTAGGAGGCAGCGAGCTCAAATTCATTAGCTGGGAGCTAATGTCGCAACACAGCTTGCCATCTGGCACTCATTGAGTCTTTTTTCCTTCACCGAATTCATGCCTTTGTTGTTGACTATTAAACATTTAGACGTAAACTGCTTTGTTACCTTGTCAACATCTGAAAGGAACCTCATTGGGAAAAGACGTACTGGTGCAGCAACTCGTCGACTCATTCGACAGCTGGCCCGCCAAAAATTCCGGTTGCGGATCGTCCCGCATGACACAAGAGCTCTATCCTTTTGACAAGCTCTTCTCTCCCATCAAAATTAACAAGCTCACCGTCAAAAACCGCATTGTCATGGCACCGATGGGCAATATCGACATGTGCGAGGAAACTGGCCGCCCCAGTAGCATGATGCTGCAGTACTTTTTCGCCCGCGCCAAAGGCGGCTGCGGCCTCATCACAACAGGACTCGTGCCGGTTAGCCACGGCATCGATACCACGGTCACCGAGCTGGACAAGCTCACCTATTTCCCGCGCATCGATCGAAGCCGAACCGTTATGGCAGGCTGGCGCGACCTTGCCCAAGGCGTCCACGCCTTCGGATCGCGCATTTTTGTCCAGCTTACGGCTGGACTCGGCCGCGTGGGCAACCCGCAATGCCTCATCACGCAAAAAAGTTTCCGGTCTCCGCGAGTTTCTTGCCTAACTACTACATCCCCGCCATTCCATGCATGCGCCTCTCGGACCAAAAGCTGCGCCGTATCGTAAACAATATCGGCCAAGCGGCGGGGGGGGGCCCCCCCCAGCGGCAGCGCGGGGCGCCCGATGCCCATGCCATGGGCATCGATGGCGTCTATTTGCACGGACACGAGGGTTATCTTATCGAGCAGCTCGGAAACCCCGCCTTTAACCATCGCAAGCTCGGACGTTATGCCGATTGGCGTCAATTTGGCCTCGATATGGTCAAAGAAATCCGTCGTCGCGTTGGGCCCGACTACCCCATCATGTACCGCATCGACCTTTCGCTTGCACTCGAGGAAACCTATGACGAGCAGGTCATGAATTCGACCTATCTGGGACGCATGCGTGGCGGCCGCACAGTCGAACAGACCCTGTGTTATATGGAAGAGCTCGTGGCGGCGGGAGTAGACATCTTTGACGTCGACCTTGGTTGCTATGACAACTGGTGGATGCCCCACCCGCCTGCGAGCATGCCCGCAGGCTGCTTCGTTCCCGTGGCGCGCGCCGTTCGGGAGCGCTTTGCCGCCGACAAGATCCGCTCCAATGCCGGCATCCCCTTACCCGTTGTCGCGGTGGGTAAGCTGGGCTACCCCGACATTGCCGAACGCGCCCTTCGCAATGGCGACGCCGATATGATCATGCTCGGACGCCCGCTGCTTGCGGATCCCGAGTGGCCCAACAAGGCGTACGCCGGTCGCGTGGCAGATATTCGCCCCTGCATCGGATGCCAGGAAGGATGCCTCAACGAGTTTGTCGAAGGGGGCCATCCGCAGTGTGCCGTCAATCCACGCTGCAGCTTTGAATACCTCATGCCCCAGACACCCGCTCCCGCCATAGAACCCAAACGCATAGCGGTGATAGGAGCCGGACCCGCCGGGATGGTCTGTGCGCTAATCGCCGCGCGTCGTGGCCACGACGTAAAGCTCATCGACGCCGAAGATGAACTTGGAGGAAAACTCCTCTCCGCCAGCGCCGCCCGGATCAAGTTCGACCTCGATAACTACCGATCATATCTTGTTCGACAGGTGCGCGAGCAGGCAGAAAAACCCAACGGGAACCTGACACTCGAACTTGGACGGGCGGCACGCGCCGAAGATCTTGCAAAAGCAGGCTTCGACGCAATCGTGTGCGCGACAGGCACTTCCAATGCGATACCGCCCATCCCCGGTCTAACGGAGCTTGCAGCATCGGGCCATGCCGTACAGGCAACGCAGCTACTGCGCCAACCCGCGCTGCTTGGCAACGCCAAAACTGTCGCCATCATTGGCGGAGGGGCCGTGGGCTGCGAGGTTGCCCAATGGCTCACCGTCGAACATGGCATACCACAGGTCAGCGTAATTGAAATGCTGCCTCACATGATGCAGGGCGCCTGCACGGCAAATCGCGGTCACCTACTCCATACGCTCAGGGGACGCAATGTGCGGCTCCTCAATATGACACGCGTCGAGCGCGCGGAGGTCGACGGCAAACGCGAGTCTGGAGCCCCATCGAGGTGTGCGCGTCTCCACTTGAGTCGCAACTGCCACAAAAACGTTCCCGACCCCTACGTCTCGTGGTCACCGGTCTTGCCCGAGAACGTCGAAAACCCGCTTGCACCCAAAATCGGCAACGACTGGAAGTCACTCGAGCTAACCTGCGACCTGGTAATCATTGCCTGCGGAGGACACCCCGACGACGCGCTGTTCTACAAACTGCAGCAGACGCACGCCGCAGACGAGCTGCATAACATCGGCGATGGGTTTGCACCCGGTCGTGTGCTCGAAGCGGTCCGTGCGGCATACCGACTCGGCACCAATATCTAACACGAAAGGATGGGCTCACAGATGAACCTGACCTCCCAACAGCAAGCCCTGCTCGACGGCGCCAAGGGCCCCGCCATGGCCAAAGTGGTTAAGACCCTCGTTATGTACGGCGAATGCTTTGGCGCCGAGCGTATGGTTCCCGTGACCGGCGCAAACGGTCATCTTGTCACAAGTTTTGGCCTCTCCATGCTCGGTCCAGTCTATGACCTTATGGATGAGCTGCTGAAAGACGGCGCCCTGTCCGGTCAGTCATTCTCGGTCGACCCGAGGCCCCTCGACCCCGCCGTCCCGGCCAACCCGCTGCAAAAGCTGCTGTTCAAGATTATGTATTCCAAACAAGACGATTATGAGGCACAGCTGCGCAGCATGGGCCTATTGGACAGCGATGCTTTCACCTGCACCTGCTACCAGCCCGAGGTTGGCAATCGACCTCGGCGTGGCGACATCCTAAGCTGGGCAGAAAGCAGCGCCGTGGTCTTTGCCAACTCCGTGTTGGGCGCTCGCTGCAATCGCAACTCCGGCATCATCGAGATGTTCGGCTCAATTGCCGGCTTTGTCCCGGAATTCGGCCTGCTCACCGATGAAGGCCGCAAGGCGACCTGGATCATCGAAGTCGACTGTAAGCGCAAGCCCGAAGCGCAAGTGCTTGGCAGCGCCATTGGCATGAAGGTGATGGAAGACGTCCCTTACATTAAAGGCCTCGACCGCTGGCTTGGCCGCGAACTCACACCCGGCACGCAGGACTACCTTAAGGACATGGGCGCCGCCAGCGCATCGAACGGCGCTGTCGGGCTCTACCACGTGGACGGCATCACGCCCGAGGCCGTCGAACAAGGCGAACAACTCATAGCACCAGACGCCCGAATCTATCGCATTGACGACGCCGAGCTGGAACGCATCCGCTCGAGCTACCCCGTTATGTGGAAGAACCCGGGCGCGCGCCCCAAGCTTGCCTTCATCGGCTGGCCCCCCCTCTCGTCTGCACAACTCGTCCATTGGGCAGACGCCATCTGCAATGGGCTGAGCGCCTCCGGCAACTGCCGCGTGCAAGTACCCACCGTACTGACCGCCGCCCCATCCGTGGCAGACGCCTTCCGCAAGACTGCGGCATACAGACGCCTCTCGACTACCGGCGCCGTCGTCTCGAGCATCTGCCCGCTTATGTACACCAACAACCCGCTGTGCGGCAGCATGCCCATCATCACCAACTCCAACAAGTTGCGTACGTACTCGGCATCGCGCTACTACACCGACGACGAGGTGCTCGCCTACGTCACCACCGGAAAACCAATCAAATAGGAAGGCGACTCCTCATGAAGAAAATCTTTCACGGTCGCGTCGTTGTCCCCGGAACCGCCCGCGCCAAGGCACTTGTCTCTCACGGAGGGCTCAACACACTCGCATCGTTTCAGAAGGCACTGATGTTTGGCGACAAAAAGGCCATGTGTTCCGACCAAAACAATCCCGACTTGTACGGCAAACCTTTGGCGGGATGTGCTTTGTGCCTTCCGCAGACTATCGGCTCCACCACAGGCGGCATGGTGCTCTTCTGCGCCACCAAAATGGGGCGCCAACCCGCATGCCTGCTGTTTTCCAAACCCATTGACAGCCTTGCCGCCGCTGGCGCGATCCTCTCGGGTGTATGGACCGACACCCCCATGCCCACCATTGACAACCTGGGAGATGAGTTTCTCGATGCCGTGTCGACCGGAGACGCCATCACCGTGGCCGAAGACGGCACGGTCATCGTCGGCTAAGGCTATCCGACCCGCCACCCGCAGATGAACAACGCGTTTCGCCATTTCCCACGCGCAGTGCGGGCGATAATCTTGACGTATTCGATATACAACACAAAAGGAGTCCCACCATGGGAGCATCGGTATCGGTCGCACAGGGCACGCCTCTTGATGCAGGCACCTACAAGGCAGACGAGGCAGCCGTCGAGCGCTTTTGCGAATTGCTGCGCATCCCCACCGTTTCGCGTGAGAACATCGCCGAGCGCGACGATGAGCCCTTCAGCCAGTGGATTCCCACGCTTCAGCGACTTTATCCGCATTTCTTTAAAGTCGCCGAGCTCACACGCGTCGACGACTTTGGCATGCTCCTGCGTTGGCCTGGCGCCGATTCCGCCTTGGGCCCCATCGTCATGATGGCGCATCAGGACGTCGTGCCCGTCGAGGGCCAAGACTGGAAGCACGATCCCTTTGGAGCCGAGATCTTCGACGGCGAGATCTGGGCCCGCGGATCACTCGACACCAAGTGCATCGTCTCGGCTTTCTTCGAGGCCGCCGAGCATTTGATTGCCCAGGGCTTCGTTCCCCCGCGCGATGTCTGGTTCTTCTCGAGCGATGGCGAGGAAATCGCCGCACCTACTGCAACCCATGCAGTGCAGTGGCTTCGCGAGCATAACATCCATCCCTACATGGTGCTCGATGAGGGTGGCGCCGTGGCAACCGACGCCCCGCTCGGCGTCACCGAACCCGTTGCCATGGTAGGCGTGTCCGAGAAGGGCCACGTCGACCTTACCGTCACGGCGCGCGCCGACGGCGGCCATGCCTCTACGCCCGCGGCAAACGATGCCTGCCGTCTTCTCTGCCGTGTATGCGAGACTATCTCGGCCAACCCCGGCAAGCCGCAGCTCACGCCCGCCGTCGAGGCCACGCTGACCGAGCTGGGTGCCCGCAGCAGCGCGACGTTTCAGGCAATCTTTGGCAACCTCTGGCTCACACGCCCCGCGGTTACCAAGATTATGGCCGCCAGCCCCGAGACCTCGGCCATGCTGCGCACAACCTATGCGCTCACGCAGCTCGAAGGCTCCAACGCGCATAACGTGCTGCCACCGGTCGCTCGCGCCAATTTCAACGTTCGCATCGCTCCGTTCGAGACCATCGCCGATGCCGTTGAGCGCGCTCGCAGGCTCGCCGCACAGCGGTGCCGCGCCTCGGGCGTAAGCCCCGACCATGTCACCGTCGAAATCAACGAGGCGATTCCCTACACCGAGCCCGCGCCCATCTCGCCTTACGAAAACGATGCCGCCTTCAACTACATCCATCGCTGCGTGTCTGGTGTCTATCCCGAGGCCGGCTTTGCCCCCTACGTGCAGAACTCCTGCACCGACTCGCGCGAGTTCAACGAGATCTGCGATCGCGTCTACCGCTTCTGCGGCTTTATCTACTCGGGCGAGGCGCGCAAGCTCATCCATGCCGCCAACGAACGCATCGGCGTCGACGTCTACAAGCGCGGCATCGAATTCTATGTGGCGTTTCTCGCCAACCTTAAACAACTGTAGGACAGGAGGGCCGATAGCGCCCCTCCCCGCTTTTACCGACCAGGAGAACCAACATGACCCAACCAAATCTTAAGCGGGCGGCCCGGCTCGATACCAAGGCCGTCGCCCTCGCCTCCCTACCCTTTATGGGCATGATCAGCTTTTGGCAGGTCTACGACGGTATCGTTCCCAAGATGCTCACGGGAACCTTTGGTCTATCCAACTCGCTCACCGGCGCGATTATGGCCATCGATAATGTCTTTGGCCTGTTCCTGCTTCCGCTCTTTGGCATCCTCTCGGACCGTTGCACAAGCAAACTCGGGCGCCGAACGCCCTTTATCTTGGGCGGCTCCGCGGTGGCAATGCTCTCCGTCCCGCTCATTGCGATTGCCAACAACATGGGCAGCCTACCTCTGCTCATTGGCGCGATTATTCTCACGCTTTTGGCAATATGCGCCTACCGCACCATGACGGTTGCCATCGTGGCCGATATTACGCCTCGCCCACTGCGAACCAAGGCGGACTCGATCGAAAAGATCGTCGGCTATGCGGGAACGGGCCTTATGCTCGTCGCCATCTCGGTCATGGTTCCCAAGGCCGACAAACCCGATTATCTCCCGCTCTTTATCTTGCAGGCCGTCTTTATCCTCGTGTCGGCCGTTGTCTACGGCGTCTTTGTCCGTGAGCCCGCCCTCGTCGAAAAGATGCGCGAGAAATCGCTGTCCATGGGCATCGACGAGGATCAGATTGACAAAGATGACTCCCCCGAGGCCGGCGGTAAAAATCGCATTGCAGACGCCGGCGTACGCCGCTCCATCATCATGCTGCTCGCCGCAACGTTTTTCTATTACATGAGCTATAACGCCATGACCACCAATATCAGCCGTTATGCCGATATGTTCTACGGCATGGAGGGCGGTTCCTATGCCATCATCAATATCGTGACGATTGCAGGCGCGCTGCTAAGCTACGTACCCCTGGCAAATCTTTCGCTCAAAATCGGCCGTAAAAAGGTCGCCCTGGGCACCGCCGTCATCATGGTTTTATGCCCCGCGCTTCTTTGGCTGGCACCCGGTTTCTCGCCCGTGCTGTACGGCGTCTTTTTGTTGATGGGCGTTGCGCTGGGCGGCGTGGACCTGTGCGTGTACACGATGATTCTGGAGTGCTGCAGCTCCCAAAGCGTGGGCCGCTACTCCGGTTACTACTACACCGTAAGCATGGCGGCTCAGGTGGCGACACCGATTCTCTCCGGCATCGTTATGGACGTGGCGCCGTCGATGCTCTTCGCCTACATCACGGCAATGGGCATCTTTATGGCCGCGAGCATTGC
>USNA01000022.1 GCA_900555955.1 uncultured Collinsella sp.
TCCTCGCCCATGTCAAAGTAGATCTCGGAGCACGGGCCGCAGGGGCCGGTGGGGCCGGCGGCCCAGAAGTTGTCGTCCTCGCCCAGGCGGGAGATGTGGTCCTCGGCAACGCCCAGAGAGCGCCACACATCGTGGGTCTCGTCGTCCTCGGTAAAGACGGTAAAGTACAGGCGGTCGAGCGGCAGCTTGAACTCCTTGGTGATGAGCTCAAAGGCCCAAGCGCAGGCCTGCTGCTTGGAGACACCGCCAAAGGAGAAGTCACCGAGCATCTCGAAGAACGACAGGTGACGGCCGTCCTCGCCGATGCAGTCGATGTCGTTGGTGCGGACGCACTTCTGGCAGGAAATCGCGCCGATCTCCTTCATGGTCTTCTTGCCCTGGTAGTACTCCTTAAACTGGTTCATGCCGGCGTTGGCAAGCAGCAGCGAGGGATCGTCGGGAACAAGAGACGAAGAAGGATAAAGCTTAAGACCGCGCTCCTCAAAGAAGTTGAGGAACTTGGAGCGGATCTCGGCCGTAGTCATTGACGGGTAGTCAGCACTCATAGAGGGAATCTCCTCGGTTTCACATCGAAACAGTTCAAACGTAACGATATTACCATCCCACCGCGCCCGTGCAAAAAAGAGGGCCGCCAAACAGCGACCCTCCAGCGAAATTGCATGTTAGCGCGTATGAATATTAATCCGAATTACCCCGCTAGTTGTCATCATCGTCCATGGAGCCGTCGATGCCGGTTTTGGTGTCGTCATCCGTGTTGGAATCGTCATCCTTAGCGAAGGGGTTCTTGAAGAAGCCCGTCGCATCGGGCTGCAGACCAGAGAGCTTGATCCAGGGATTATCGAGATCGGGCTTGGGCATGGCCTTGGCCTCGGGCGCAGTCTCGTTGCCGATGAGCTCGGACTCGTAGATGAAGGTGTCGTCGCCGAGCGCGTCGTAGGCGGCGACCAGGTTGCCATCGGCATCGCGGTACGGCGTGCCCTTAAACACGGCACCGTCATAGGCCACAAGCTGGCGGCCGGTCTCATTCTCGAAGCAGTACACGAAGATACCCTTGAGGGCCGCACAAAGCGGGATAGCAATAATCATGCCGATGGGGCCCATGAGTGCCGAGCCAATAACGAGCGCCGTGAGGCTCATGATGGGATGCACCTGCACCGAGCTCTGCATGACCTTAGGCGAAATCACGTTATCGGTGACGTTTTGCGCGACCATCGTCACGATGAGCGTCCATAACGCCAACATGGGGCTGAACATGAAACCGAGCACTGTGGCGATTGCTGCGCTCACCCAAGGACCGACGACCGGAACCAAATGCATGATGCCGGTAAAGACAGCCATGAGCGCCGCATACGGATGGCCGATGATCATAAAACCGATAAAGGCGAGGAAACCACCGCAGATGGACGTCACGACCATACCGCGCATGTAGCCGCCGACAGAGCGAGAAAGGATGGCGACCATAAAGCGGTACGAGGTCTCCTTCTCCTGACCGATGATGGTGCAAATCTCGTGATGCATGCGAGGGAAGTCGCAGGCCATCCAGTAGGCAAGCACCAGACCAAGGAAGATCACGAACAACTGCGAGGCCGTATTGGTGATGAGCGGGAACACACCGCGGCCAAGCTCAGCAGCAATCTGAGACACATACTTCGATGCCACGGCAACCAGCGACGAAAGATTATCGTCCAGATACTCCTTGAGCGGCGTGTTGTTGAGCGTCTTGGCATGCGAGATCATCTCGTTGAGGTCGCCACCCGCAACACGAAGCTGCTCGGGCAGGCGGCTCAGGACTTCCATGATCTGACCAAAGAGAATCGGCGACAAGATGCAAACGACACCGACGAGCACAGCAACAACAACAATAAGCGCGATAAGCGAACCGATGCCGCGATTCACGCCATGGTGCTCGAGCCAGTTGGTGATCGGGGACATCACAAAAGCAATGATGGAGCCGACGGCAAGAAACTCAATAACCGGTGCCAGGATGCCCATAAGGTTAAAGATGACAGCAGCAATAACAATGCAGCCGACAACAGCCCAAATGCGCAGCGTCAGAATGCGGGTGTCGCGCAGCACGCGATCGGTTTGTTGGGGGTGCTCACTCATGAACGAATCATCACTCCGTCGGGGTCGATCTTGTCCTGAATCTTCTTAAGCGTGCGGCGCAGCAGACGCGAAACCTGCACCTGAGAAATACCCAGTTTCTTGGCGATCTCGATCTGGGTCATGCCCTTCACAAAGCGTAGCTCGATCACCTCGCGCTCGCGCGGCGAGAAATCACGGATGGCTTCCTCGATAACTAGGCGGTCATCGGTAAAGTCGAGCTCGTTGTCGTCGTCGGCGTAACGGTCGAGAATCGAGGGGGCATCGTCGGAATCGGACGCACCAGGAGCCTCGATGGGCACCGAGGTATAGGCCGACGACGATTCCATAGCCTCGAGGACCTCATCGACCGTCACATCTAGATACTCAGCGATCTCCTCAACCTTGGGCGAACGCTGCAGCTCGTTGGTTAGTTTGTCAGTAGCTTGGTTGACCTTGGCCGAGAGCTCCTGCAGACGACGCGGTACGCGCACGCTCCAGCCCTTGTCGCGGAAATGGCGTTTGATCTCACCCAGGATAGTGGGTGTTGCAAACGTCGTAAACTCGAGCCCGCGCTCAGGGTCAAAGCGGTCGATAGCCTTGAGCAAACCCAGATAGCCGACCTGCATGAGGTCGTCGAGCGGCTCGCCGCGATTCTTAAATTTGTTGGCAAGAAACCTTACCAGATTCATATGGGACATGACGAGCTGCTCGCGGGCGTCCGGATCACCGGTCTCCTTGTAACGACGAAACAGCTCGCGGGTTTTCTCCTTGTCCCAAGCGGTCTTGCCGCTCCGGGAACGTTCGGTCATATTAGATATCCGCCTTGAGGTCGAGGGAAAGCGTCAGGGGCGCCGCAGTCTTTTCGTAGGAGTCGCACACGCTCGCGAGGATGAGCTCGGCATACACCGCAGCCTGGTCGTCTTCATCGACCGTAGCCTGATCGTCAAAGGTAATAGTCATGCCAACGTGGGTCTCATCGACATCGAATTTGATGGTGATGTCATCGCAGTCGACCGCGGTACAACCAAAGATGAAAGCCTCCTCGGCAGCCATGCGGATGTCCTCGATGCGATCGACAGACATAGAGCACAGGGCACCAACGTTGGCGGCAGTCATGCGCACAAGGCGAGCGAGACGCGGGTCGCCGGCAACGGTCAACGTGATGGGGCAGGTTACTTCGCTACTCATCGCAGGACTCCTCAGAGGTTTCGGCGGGCGTATACGTGTAATACTGAGCTGGCTTGGCTGAAGAATTCTGAGCCACATCCGCGCCATCGGCGGCCTCGTCCTCGCCAATTAGGACGCGCTCGGTAGGCTGCTCGGCCTCCGCAGCGGCAGCGGCGAGCTTGCGATCGACGTCAGCTGCAGGAACCTTCACTTTATTGAAGAGCTTCTGCACAGCACCGGCGGCAGAATCAGTCACGCTCGACACGGCGCTGCTGGCCTCGGCCACACTGCCCGTGACCTCGGAAATGTCGCGAACGACGGCCTCAACCTCAACAAGGTTGGACGTCAGGGCGTCAACGACGGTCTTGCTCGACTTGAGCAGCGGCTCCACCTGGGCAAGTGCCGGAGTGAGTTCGTCAACGGCGCCATCGAGCTTTGCCACCACAGGCTGCGCCTCGGCGATGGTGTTGTTGAGGTCGTTCACGGTCTTATCGAGCGAGTCGACAACGGTGCGGGTCTTGCGCAGGGTAAGCGCGAGCTCAACGATGGCCCACACGCCGGCAACGGCGAGCAGCAGCAGGGCGATTTGAATGGGACTCATACAAGCCTCCCGGAAGAATCGAAATACAGACGGTTTCCATGGTACCCCAAAGGAGACCGAACATGCCAAGAGCAGCAACGTGGGACAAAATTATCAGCAGCTACTTCGGTGCATTCCCGCTGCGGTCACGTTCGCTTTGCTCTACGCGCCATTCTTCCCAACCGCGGCCGGCAGGCTGCCAGAACGCGCCGCGCTCCAGTCCCTCGGGCAAATAGCGCTGATCGACCCAGCCTTCGGGATAATCATGTGGATACTTATACACACCGTAATCATCGCTGCCCGGGCGATGGCGATCGCGCAGATAACTAGGCACCTCGCGAAGCCCACTAGAATGGATATCGGCCAGCGCCGCATCGATCGAAGCCTCACACGCATTGGACTTAGGCGCCAAACAAACATAGAGCGCAGCCTGCGCGAGGTTAATACGGCACTCGGGATAGCCAATAACCTCGGCAGATTTAAACGCAGCATGCGCTATAAGAAGCGCCTGCGGGTCAGCGTTGCCAACGTCCTCAGAGGCATGAATCATAAAGCGACGGGCGATAAACTTAGGACCCTCCCCTGCATCGATCATGCGCGCAAGCCAGTAGACCGTGGCATCGGGGTCGCTACCGCGCATGGACTTGATGAACGCACTGATGATGTCGTAGTGCATGTCACCGTTTTTGTCATACGTAAAGCCGCGACGCGGGTTGGCGATCTTCACGTCATCCACGGTGATGGGATAGCCCTCCCCCGCCGCAGGCGCTGGCGTTCCCTCGGTATCGGGACGCGTGACGGCAATCTCGCTCGCAAGCTCGAGCGTCGTGAGCGCCGAGCGAGCGTCACCCGCTGCCAGCGTGCAAATGGTCTTGACCGTATCCTCATCGGCCGAGAACTTACCGTTCAAGCCCTGCGGTGCCTCAAGCGCACGTTCAATAAGCGTGGCGATATCCTCATCCTTCAGATGCTCAAGCTCCACGACGCGACCACGTGAGAGCAGTGCCGAGTTGACCTCGAAGTACGGGTTCTCTGTCGTAGCGCCAATCATAATGACGGTACGGTTCTCAACTGCATGCAGCAAGGCATCCTGCTGCGACTTAGAGAAGCGGTGAATCTCATCGATGAATAGAATGGTGCGGCGGTCGTACGTATTCAGGCGCGTCTTGGCCTCATCAATCACACGACGCAGGTCCTTCACGGTACCCGTCACAGCGCTGACCTCGACAAACTCGCTCTTGGTATGGTTGGCGATAATGTGGGCCAGCGTCGTCTTGCCCGTACCGGCCGGCCCATACAGAATCACACTCGACAGCACGTCATGCTCAATCGCAGCACGCAGCCACGAGCCCTTACCGACGGCCTTTTGCTGACCCACGTACTCGTCGAGCGAATTGGGGCGCATGCGCACCGCGAGCGGCGCATTTTTAAAGGAACGCTCGCGCGTCGAGGCAGAAAAAAGGTCGTCCATAGCCATCCCGTGCATCAATCAAAAACGTTTTCCACTAACAGTATACCGAATATATACGAACTACCGTTCGTTAATATAGGTACGGTGCGGAAACTTTAATCCCGGGAACAACTTGCTCGTGAGCTCGCAGAAGTAGCCATCCGTCATGCTCGAAATGTAATCCACTACGGTCTGATCTTTATCGTCCTGCCAGGCATAGGCGCGATCGTAGTAGGAAAGCTGCTGCTCAATGCGAGAAATATGATGCTTAAAGATGTACGAGGACTCGTCGCCTTCATTTATATCCTGCAGGCAATGGTCGTAGAGCTTTTCGAACGCCTCGCGCAGCTCCGCTTCGGAGTCGCCTTCGATGCCGCCCTTGCTATAGATCTTTACGTAGTTCTCGCGCTTGGCTCGGCGGATTTCCTCAAACAGCTCCTCACTCATCTCGATGCGCGGCTTGCCATAGCTGTGCTCAACGATATCGATGGAGGCATGCGTAAGGATCCAGCTGTTGTATGCCCCACCCAGGCCATCGTCAAACGCGTCGGGCGACAGCAGACCCGCCGCAATGGCGTCTTGGCGATCGCGTCCAACATAGGCAAGGATATCCGAGATGCGGACCACACAGCCCTCGAGCGTCATGGGACGTAGGTGCTCAATTGCGCCATATCCCTTGGCAATGCATTCCTCGACGGTTCGGTCGAACTGGTCAAAGGAGCCCATGTCCGAAAGCTCAAAAACACGCTGCTCGTACTCGCCGTTATGGCACAACACGCCATCGAGCGTCTGGAGCGACACGTTGCGGCCATACAGCGCATCGAGCACGCGGACCGACTGCACGTTATGGAAAAAGAAGCGGCCGGTACGCTCGTGGTAAATATCGTTGAGGAATCGCTCACCAGCATGGCCGAAGGGCGTGTGGCCCAAGTCGTGGCCTAAGCCAATCGCCTCGATCAGATCGCAGTTGAGCCCAAGGGCGCGACCGATATCGCGCGCAATGCGCGAGACAAGCTGCACGTGCAGGCCGCGACGAGACAGGTCGTCGTTACTACGGAAGCTAAAGACCTGCGTTTTGCCTGCATAACGGGTGTATGCAGGCAAATGCAGAATTTTTTCGGTATCGCGCATAAATGCCGGACGCATGAGCGTGCCTTTGTCGGCAGCGCGATCAATACGACGAATGACCTGGTCGTCCTTGCAACGATACGGGTTGACGGCACCCGAAGCACGATCGGCGGAAATGCGCTCGACAAGTTCGGGCGACAACGCCGAGGGAATACGGTCCATGCGCGCCTTAATGACGGCCGTTTCTTGATTAGTTGCCATGGCATGCTCCTTAAGAAGGATGCGCAATCGGTTACAACGTGCAGCCCACGACCTCGATTATGGCAAAAATCGGCACCAAAAACGGGAGCAATGGCAGGGAGCGCGATTTTGTGAAGAGGCAGGAGAGGGCAAGGACCAGGAGTGCGACGGCAAATGCCACGATGCCGCCCAGAGGGTCGAGCGTGCAAAGCGCGAAGAGCGCCTTGACGTCCCCCATGCCGATGCCGGGGGCGTGGCGAAGGCGCCGCCAGAGCGACTCAGTGAGTACAAGGGCAAGGTAGACGATGACCGCAAGACCGGCGTGGTCAAGCGCCGTGGTAACGCCCTTGTCGAGCCAAACGCCTGCCAACGCCGCCACCGCACACACGCCGGCAAGCTCATTGGGAAACCGTCGCTCACGGGCATCAACCAACGCACCGGCAAAGATGCAAATCCAAAATGGGATGTAGGGCATCGTGCACCTCCTTGGGCAGCTACTCGAAAGCAAAAACCACCACAAAGGTGCCTGTCCCCTTTGTGGTGGTTTTGGTGCGGCTGATTTGGCGCCTTGCATGACCTCGTCGAGGGTAACGTTGACAGCATGCTGCGTCGGGACCCAGTCGACCTTTAGGAATAGAGCGGCCACCGTGATGGGGATATAGCTGAACATAAAGATCGGGAAGGTAAACAGGTTGGTCACCAAACGCCACTTTTGCGCGCAATGAATGTGCTTGTACTCGAAGATGGTCGTGAGTAGCGCCAGGATAAAGAAGGTCTGGTACATCATCACGAAGATCATAATGAGCGAGGCGGCACAAGCCTGCATCTCGACCTCGGTGGCCAAGAAGCCGTGCGAAAGCCCGCCCACGATGAGGAAGGTCGCGTTGGCGAGCATGGAGATCAGTGACAGCAGCATGCCCGGAGCGATGGTCATAAACATGTCATATGCGGCAAAGCGATGATAGCGGAATGTCGATTTGACAAGATGCTTGCCATAGGTAAAGAACACCTGGTAGAAACCCTTGGTCCAGCGCATGCGCTGCTTCCAGGACGCCTTAAACGTCACGGGCTGCTCGTCAAAGAACTCCGCCGGCGCATAGCCAATGCGAATGCCGTGAATCGCGCAGAACGTGGTGAACTGAATGTCCTCGGTCAGCGTGTGGAACTGCCAGCCGTGCATGCCCTCGATAACGCTGGCGGAGATGAGGTAGCCCGAACCCGAGACGGCGCAAGACGTCTTACAGATATTACGCGCATTGTTAAGGAAGCGCGCCTCGCGCAAATACCAGGTAGCATTAGCTGCCGAGATCCACGAGCTGCCAAAGTTCTTGGAGTTGCGATAGCTCGTGACCACATGGAATCCCTGGTCAAAGGCATCGTTCATCTTGGACACGTAATCGCGGGAGATAACGTTATCGGCATCGAAGATAAAGTAGCCCTCAAACGTGTCGGGATACTCGTTAAGAATGCGATCAAAACCAAAGTCCATGACCCAGCTCTTACCCTTGCGGGCCAGGTCGTTGCGCTCATAAACGATGGCACCCGCCTCGCGCGCGAGCTGCGCCGTGTTGTCGGTGCAGGCATCGGCGACCACGAAGACCTCGATAAGCTCGGACGGATAGTCCTGATCCTTGATGGAGCGAACGAGGTTGGCGATCACAGCCTCCTCATTATGCGCCGCGATAAAGAAGGCATAACGATGGAGCTTTTTGGCCTTGGGAGGCGCGACCTCGCCACGAAGAGCGCCAATGACAAAGAAGACCACCTGGTACAGAAAGCAGACCGTGAGCAGCGTGACGACAATCTGGTTGAAGACCACGATGGGTGTGTTGGTTTGTAAAAAGGCGAGCATGCAGGCTCCCGAGAACGCGTTACGTAAACAACCGTATATCTTACCGCAGGCTTTCCGAGTTCAAGAAACCACCTAATACTGGCTAGGCTTCGAGAAGACCGAGCTGCGGAACGATTTCATCTCCAGCGGCCGTGCGACCGAGCGAGCGCGGAGCCAGATCGTCGAGAACCGCAGCGAGATCCCACGGCAACTCGTCGCGGCACTCAATGCGCTCCCCCGTCACAGGATGGTCGAACGCCACGCGCCAGGAATGCAGAAACTGCCTGGTCAGGCCCTGGTCGGCGCGCGCATCGCACTTGCCGTAAAGTGGATCGCCCACGCAGGCGTGGTTGATATGACGCATATGCACGCGAATCTGATGCGTACGCCCGGTAAACAGGTGACACTCGACAAGCATGTAGAAGTCGTCAAAGCGCGTGGAATCAAAGCGCTCGAGGACCTTAAAGGTCGTAATGGCCTGACGGGCAAAGGGGTCGTCCGAAACCGCCATCTTGACGCGGTCGCGCGTGGAGCGGGCGATACCGGTATTGATGGTGCCCTCGTCCATGGCGATGTGCCCGTGGACAAGCGTGATATAGCGGCGGTCGAGCGTACGCGTGCGAATGAGATTCTGAAGCGCGCGCTGCGTGTCGTCGTCCTTTGCCGCAAGCATGAGACCCGAGGTATCGCGATCCAAACGATGCACGATCCCGGGGCGGTCCTCACCCTGCACGGTACCAAGATGGTCGATGCCACAGTGGTAGACCAGAGCGTTCGCAAGGGTGCCGCTCTCGTGGCCATGGGCGGGATGGCACACCAGGCCCCGCTGCTTGGAGAGCACGATAAGGTAGTCGTCCTCGTAGCGGATATCGAGGGGAATGGCCTCGGGAATCACATCGGTGGGATCGTGAGGCTCGGGCAAGTCAACCGAGATGCGGTCACCGACGCGTACGGCATACTTTTTGGACAGGCAGGTCTCGCCATTGACTACTACGGCACCGCCCTCAATCAGATGTGCGCAGGCAGAGCGCGTAGGACAGCCGTCATTGGCGCCCAGATAGGCATCGAGACGCTGACCAGCGGCATCGTCGGCAACAAGGATATGGATGTCGGCCATTAGCGCTCATTCCTTTCGCGAATCTTGCGCGCACGCTCCCCACGCTGCTTGGCTTTGCGCTTGGCGCGGGCCTCGTCACGGGCGTTGAGCTCGGCAGTCGCATCAACCTCGCGGGCCGCGGGACTCAAGAA
>USNA01000023.1 GCA_900555955.1 uncultured Collinsella sp.
CGCCGTAGCCGACACAAAACGCGGACCCAAGCCCTTCACCCATGCCAGACGCTCGCGGATCTCGTCCTCACTCGCGGCATCCGCCGCACTAAAGAAAGCGAAATCGACGTAGGGCGCAATCTGCTCGTAGTACTCGTCGGTAGAGTCGTCCGAAAAGTCAAAAGAGACCGTGACGCCCGCAGCCTTCAACTTGGGCAGCTCGCGCTCGGTAAAGCAATAGTTGCCCGAATGAACCACATCGAACTGCTTCATGTACGCAAGGTCAAAGCGATCGAGGACATAGCGCGCATCGCCACGGATACCGCCCTCGTTGGAGCCAAGGAAGACACGGTCACCGTCAACGACGGTCACGCGAGCCGCTCCGTTCTCGCCAATCATCTGCTCGCACTTGTCAAGCTCGATACCCTCATCCTCGAGGCTTGCAATGACATGCTCGGCAGCGGCATCATTGCCAAAAATGCCCATGTATGCGGAGCGTGCGGCACCGCATTTCTTGGCATAAACGGCGAAGTTCACCGCATTGCCGCCGGGATACATGGTGTGGATATGCTCGTAGCGATCGACGACGTTGTCGCCAAATCCGAGCGCGTTAACGTTAAATGCCATGGCCTTTGCTCCTTCTAGTACTCGACAACACCCATATAGCGACGGAAATCGGGATCGTGATCAAACACCTTGCCGCGTGCGGCACGCAGCTCGCAGTTCATGGCGTAGAACAGCACCGGGTCCAGATAGGCACGGACGCTCGCCGGCACGGCTTCCATACCGTACTCCTTGGCATCGAGCACCATCAGCGTATCGGTATGCGTCTTAAGGAACGCCAGGGCGCGCTCGTCCATAGCACGGCACTCGCTGGAGCCCATCTGCAGGAAGTAAAAAACGCCATCCTGAGTAGCCTCGAAGGGGCCATGGAAGTACTCGGCAGAGTGGATGTAGCTGCAGTGCTGCCACTGCATCTCCATAAGAGAGCAGATAGCGAAACCGTAGGTCTGGCTAAAGTTGGGACCGCTGCCCAGAATATAGAAGAACTCGTGCTCCTGGCAAAGCTTGGCAAAACGATCGCCCAGCTCGGCATTTACCTTCTCACGTGCCGGGGGAAGAATCTTATCCATCTCGGCGATACCGGCATACATATCGGCAAGATCGGCGTAGCCCTCCTGCTGATCGAGCAGCTCGGCCGCAAGCGACAGCGAAATGCCAGCGGGGACCTCGGCCTGCGGCACGCCCTCGCCCCACGGGTAGACCCACGTGGTCCACTTGCCGGAGTCGATCTTAGATCCAGCGTTGTCGGTCTGGGCGATCACCGTAGCGCCGGCGGCAAGGGCAATCTCGCAGCCCTCGACGACCTCCGGGGTATTGCCACTGTGACTGCAAGCGATGACCAGGGACTTCTCGCCCAGACGACGCGGACGCATGATATCGAACTCGCGAGCCGTATAGATATACGAAGTGAAGGTGGTTGCCTCGCGCTGCAGAAGCTCATGAGCCGGGATCAAATCGATCATGGAGCCGCCGCAAGCAATCCAGTAGACGCTGTCGAACTTGCCCTTCTCGGCAATTGCCTCTTTGATCAGATCGTGTGCGTTCATATCCAGTTCCTTTCTTGTTTGGCCGCAATCAATGACGTTGGTTGCGTGGCCGATAGTTGTTTTAGTCAATCAGATATTTCTCGAATGCGGCCATGTTCTTGGCATCTGCCGCCGCCGGGTCATCGTAGTAACGACCGTCCGTGATCTCCTGGCCCAGCATGCCGTCGAAACCATGGGCGTTGAGTGTGGCGACGAAGGCGTCCATATCGTGCTTGCCATCGCCCCACACCAGATGGCCATACGGGTCACCGTCGATAAAGTGCATCTCGTGAATTGCCCCATCACCAAAGGTGGCAAACCAGTCCTCGAGCGTCTCGCCAGCAACGCCCATCGCGGTTGTATCAACCATGGGCTGTAAGTACGGGCTCGCGACCTCGTCAATCATGCGCTTCGCATCGGAAACCGTCGTCACAAGGTTGCTCTCCTCGGGACGCAGGCTTTCCATCGTAAGCACCAGACCGTGCTCGCCGGCATACTCCGCCAGAATGGACAAGTGCTCGCGGCTGCGCTTCCAGGCTTCCTCGCGGTCCTCGTCCCAGTCGCCCCAGCCCGAGTTGACGGACATACGGTCGCACCCAAGTACCTCGGCAAGCTCAATGCCGTGCTTAAAGTACGCCAGGCTGCGCTGTTCATGCAGCGGTTTGCGTGCGCAGTACTGCCAAGGATAGACAACGTTCTCGGGGCACAGAGTACGATACCTAAGCCCACGGTCTGCAGCCTTTTTCGCCAGGACCTCAGCCTCAAAGTAGCCCGTGTGGTCGAGTGTCACATGCGGCTCTGCACACCACAGCTCAATGGACTCAAAGCCCAAGCGCTGCTGCACATCAAGGAAGTAATCGAGCGACCACATGATGTAGTGGATATTCATGCCCGCAATCTGCTCGCGGCGCAGCGTCGGTTTGGATTCAGGCATCTTATGCCTCCTTATTTCGATCGAACACGATTTGTCCGTCCGACATCGTCATGTCAACCACAAGATCACGTGCGTCGCGATAATCGAGGTCGAACACATCCCGATCGAGCACGCAGATATCGGCAAGCTTGCCAACCTCAAGCGTACCCAGCTCGTCTTCGCGCATCAGGTCGTACGCGCCCCCGGCAGTCCAAGCGCACAAGAGCTCGACAAGCGTCAGCGTGTTGACCTCATTCACGGGCAGTCCGTCGTCGAAGTATCCGCCGCACGCACTGTAGATTGACTCGCCCAAGCTCGGAATTAACAGCGGCAAATCCGTGCCACAGCACACTGTGCATCCGGAATCTTCCATGCCGCGGCGATTCCAGCTGTGCAAAAGTCGCGTCTCGCCAATTTGTCGACGCATCATCGACAGGCAATCCTCGCGCCGGTCCAGCGTCAGAATCTGCGGATAGACCTCGCAAATTCCACCTAACTTGCCAAACTCGACAAGGTCGGTCGGGTCAGAGTTCTCGAGATCGGTAATCGCATGGCGGCGAAGCATCCGTCCATGCTCGTCTCGAGGCAGCGAGGCATAGAGCGCCACGGTGCGACGAACGGCGCCATCGCCCTGGCAATGCAAGGAATATCGGAAGCCGTCAGCATCAATTGCACGCAGCTCGTTCTCAATCAGATCCCACTCTGGCTCCTCGACGACCGTCTTGCCGGCAGCGCCCGCATCGGCCGAGTCCTCATAGGGTTCAATCATCTCGGCAAGCCCCGCCCATACGCCGCGATCGGTCATACGGTTGAAGCCAGAAAAACGAACGAACGGTCCCCGGAAGCGCTCTCGCGCCTCGCGGGCATATGCCAGATTTGCACCGGCGCCCACCGGCTGCGACATCATAGAGACGCGAACCGTCAGCTCACCAGATTCCTCACGGCGAGCCATTTCGTCGGCAAAGCCGTAGTAGTCATCAAACGCCATTTCCTTGATGGCGGTAACGCCACGCTCGTTAAGCATGCTCATGTAGTCCGAATACCCGGCACGCACCTCGGGCAGCGCGAGGAAATCGCTCATCATGCGCCAGATCTTCTCGGCATAGCACGCCTGGGGTGTGAAGCCGTATCGCGCACTGGCGGCAGCATTGAGAACACAGGTATCCGCGCCCGGTGTAAAGCAGACGACGGGGATATCGCCAAAACACTCGTCAAACACAGCTGCTGTATTTGCGTTCTCGGCATCCGATGCCAACGTTTCGGGTAGGTTGTGGCCAAAAGCCGCCGCGCAATCCGGACGATCTTCTTTCCATGCACGCAAGAGCGACACGGCCTCTTTGGCATCAGCGATGCCGGACAGATCAGGCCCCAACGTCCGCAGCGCCCAGCCTGTATAGAAGGTATGCACATCGATCAGGCCAGGCATGACGGTGCGGTCGCCCAGGTCAACTACCTCGTCCGCCTGGGTCAAATACGAAGCTAGCTCACACTTGGTGCCAACAGCCTCAATTCGATTGCCACGGACCGCTACGAAACCTTCAAACGGCAGGTCCCCCGTACCGGTAAAGACGCTCTTAGACGTCAGGACCGTCAAACGATCAGACATCACAACCACCTACGCCGGAAGCATGCCGGAAATGGCAGTAATGACCAAGCCAAACACGACCATGAAGATGAAGAACTTCCAAATGGTCTTCCACCATTGGCCAAACGAAATCTTAGCCACGGCAAGCCCGGCGACCGTCATGCCCGCCACGGGGCTGATGGTGTTGATGGTCTGGTTGGCAAACTGGAGCGCGGTGACGGCCGCCTCGGGATTGAGGCCCATGAGCTCGGTCAGGGGGCCCATAACGGGCATGGTGAGCGCCGCCAGGCCAGAACTCGAGGGAACCAGCAAAGAGAGCAGGCCAAGGACGACATACATAAACGTGGTGTAGACGGCGGCGGGTGCACCGGCGAGCGCGGTAGCGAGCGCCTGGAGGATGGTGTCGATGATCATGCCGCCCTCGGCGATGACCAGAATACCGCGCGCGATACCGATAACGACGGCAGCGTACGCAAAGTCGGCGAGACCCTTAACGAACTCCTCTGCGATCGTCTGCTGGTCAAGGCCGCCCAGGATACCGGCAAGCAAGCCCATGCCAAGGAACACGGCGGAAATCTGATTCATGTACCAGCCCTGGGTAACAAGACCCCAGACGATAATGCCCATACCGCAAGCAAAATCGATAAGCACGAGCTTCTGACGGATCGTGAACTCTTCCTCGATGGAGGCATCGGTCACGGAAAACTCAATACGCTTGAGCTTATCGTCCTCGAACACAATGGACGACTCGGGGTTTTTCTTGACGCGCATGGCGTAGCGCATGGCCCATGCGATACCGACGGCAGTGAAGATGACCCAAGAAACGGCGCGCAGCCACAGTTGCGGATTACCCTCGATGCCAATGATGCCTTGGGCGATCAAAACATTAAACGGGTCGATGGTCGAAGCACAATATCCCAGGTTAGGACCAAGGAAGCAGATGATGAATGCCGTCATCGAGTCATAACCGATACCCATCATGATGGGAATGAAGATGGCATAGAACGGCAGGGCTTCCTCAGACATACCAAACGTAGTGCCGCAAATGGACAGCAACGTCATCGTGATGGGAATGATGAGGATGTCCTTGTTCTTGAGCTTTTTAATCACACGGCTCATGCCGGCATTCAAAGCGTTGGTCTTGGTGATGATCGCGAACGATCCGCCAATCAATAAGACGAACGCAACGACGTCGGCAGCCTCTTGGATACCCTTGGTGGGCGCTTGCAGAACCGCGAAGATATCCTGGCCCAGATTGATGGTCTCGCCGGTCTCGGAATCGGTGTAGTTCTTATCGACCTGTTCATAGGTTCCAGCAACGGCGACTTCACGCTCGCCCGCCGCTGTCGAAATCGTCTTGCGCTGATACTGACCAGAGGGAACGATCCAAGTCAGGACCGCAAAGACAACGATCAGCAAGAACATGATCGTATAGACATGCGGTAATTTGAACTTAAAACGTCTGTTTGTCTTCTTCGCCTTCGTATCTGACATAGATACCTCCAAAGAACTCGAGACTGCATCGCATCTCGCTTCAACGTTTGCACAATGCAAACGTTCTATGACGTCCCATAGATTACCAGCAGCTTTTTCCTTCATCAAGATAATTTCAAACTGATTGCCGCAACGCGGTTGAACGGTTGCGTTTGCGCCGTGAACGGTATGGAGACGCCCGGTGAGATAATCCACCGGGCGCTTCCATTCGCAATGTCCTAGATGTCAAAAACGTAGCGAGACCCAACGATTCGCTGACGACCGATGATAAACGGCCGCCGCTGCTCATCGAAAAAGAAGGCTTCCATATAAAACAAGGGTTCGCCAACGGGAACTGCCAACAGCCGAGCGACCTCGGGCGACGCGCGCGCGATCTCGAGTGTGCACGGGTCGGTAAACGCGGGCGTACGGCCCGTCCGGTTACGCACGAACTCAAAAATGGATTGGTTAGATAGAGGTGCCGTTGATAGATAGGCGTTGTCCTCGTAAACATATATGTTGTTCTCGAGCATGACAGGGACGCCATCGGCAGTGCGCACGCGCTCAACGCAAATCAAGTCAGTTCCAACGGGAACACCAAAGAACTGCGCTTCGGTGGAATCCGCCGGCAGTATCTTTCTCGAAATGACACACGCCCCCGGTTCCATTCCGTTAACGCGGCATGCGTCCGAAAAACTCTGAACGTCATCCTTCTGGCGAAACTTGCGCTTGAGCTTGGGGGCATTGACAAACGTGCCTTTCCCCTGTCGCTTCGTTAGATAGCCCTGCTGGACGAGCTCCTCAATAGCGCGTCGCACGGTAACGCGGCCAACTTTATAGCTCTCAGCCAATTCGAATTCGTTGGGTATCCGCGCGCCTGCCTTGTAGGCGCCGGAGTTGATTTCGTTTTTAATGATATCAATGACCTGTTGGTACAGCGGTATCGCTGCTTTACCGTCAGTTGGCCCTTCAGTCGGTGGCATATACCCTCTCCCAGCACAATTAATTCTAAAACGGGCTTAAGGGCATTCAACAAGCCCTTAAGCCCGCATTAGCTTAAAGTATGCTAGGTGTCGCACCAAAATGTTGGCTATTTACTCATCAGACCCGAAAAACGCGCAACTACCGCGCTCCTAAGAAAGCGTGAGCAGCTCCGGCAGCTGGTCGATAATCTTGTCCGCGGCATCCTGGCTAAAGCCAAAGCGCTCCTCGCGCTTGGCAATGACCGTCAGGCCGGCTCGCTTACCCGCGGTAATGCCCGGAACGGAATCCTCAACGCAGCAGCAGCGATTCGCGGGCAGCCCCAGCAGGTCCAGCGCATGCAGGTAGATGTCGGGCTCGGGCTTGCTCTCCTTAAACTGCTCGCCGCTCACCACATACTCAAAGGCATCCGACAGCCCGCATGCGTTGAGCACTTCCTCGATGCTATCCATGGGAGACGAGCTGGCAAGCGCCACGCGAACGCCACGGCGCGGCAGCTCTCGAATCGTATCCACGGCGCCTGGGTTAATCAAAGCCTGATAGTCGCGCGGACGCTTATGCGCCCACTCGTCCCAACGGGCCAACGCTTCCTCGCCAGTTAAATGCCCCTTACCGGCGCGCTCAAACCAATCGACCAGCATACGCAGGAAGAACTGATGCGAGGTACCGACCTGCCCGTTCAACTCCTCTTGAGTCAGGTTAAGCCCAAGCTCCTTGGCAAACGCGGCAGTCTCGCCCAGGTAGTAATACTCGGTATCGACAATCACGCCGTCCATGTCAAAGATAACGGCGTCGAACGGAAATGCGGACACGGCACCCTCCCTAACAAAAGGGCGCCCGCAAGCAGACGCCCGAACCATGCACTATCGGCGATTCTAACCCAGCAGCTTATCCAGCGCCACCGCAATACCGTCTTCGTTGTTATTGGCGGTCACCATCTGGGCTACAGCCTTAACCTCATCGACGGCGTTGCCCATGGCAACACCGGTGCCGGCCCACTCAATCATGGACTTGTCGTTCTGGCCGTCGCCAAACGATACGACCTCGCTGGCATCGATGCCGAGCTTGGGCAGGGCACCCTCGAGCGCGCAGGCCTTGTCGATACCGGGCGCCGTGTACTCAAAGTACCAGTCGGCCGTAAACATGCCCGAAAGCGTCTGCTTAAAGGGCGCATACATCTCCTCGTAATGCGCCTGCAGGTATGCCGGGTCGCCCGCAGTGAGTAGCTTGTCCACGGGATAAGCATCAGCGACCTCATGCAGGCTCTCCACCTCGCGAATCTTAAGATCGCACGCGTCGCGCTCATACTTGACGATATTCTTCTGCGAGCCGTCAGGCAGCGTGATCATGCAATGGTACGAGTCCTCGACATGCAAATCACGACCGAGCGAAATCATAGGGATCACGTCAAAATTACGCAGGTGATCAATCAGGCGATGCAATTCGTCGGCAGGCATAGCCTGATCGAACAGCACCTCGTCGGTCTGAGCGTCGACCACATGCGCGCCGTTAAAGGCCACCAGCAGACCGTCATGGTTTTGAAGGTCGAGCTCCTGCGCCAAGGCGTGCAGCCCCCATGCGGGACGGCCCGAAGCCAAGATGAGCTTAATGCCCGATTCCTGCGCCGCGAGCAGCTTCTCGCGCGTACGCGAGCTAATCACTTTCTGGTCGTTGGTGAGCGTACCGTCGATATCCATCGCGATGGCTTTGATTGCCATATGTGCCTCCTTGCATCGTTTTTATCGCGCACTATCTTATCCGAGCCGGGGCACGTTCGCACAGCGCGCGTATGACGGTTGCAAAACCACCCCATTTGAAACAAAGGCAAAAAAGTACTTGCAAAGACGCGTTCCGACATATAAGTTGATAAAAGACCGCCGTTGCGGTTTTAAGTAGATCGAGCATATTCAGTTTCAGTTTTCAGCGTGTAAGAGAAAGAAGATCGGCAAAGTACAACCCCAAACGCAATGACAACTTAATGAGGTAACTGCCACATGTGAGGCGCCCAGGGCATTGCTGTCTCGATTTTGAGCACGATGCCTTCTGCCCTGCATGGGCCGTTCCATCCCGCCCCTGCAGCAACTGCCTCACGGGCTCATTGAAAACCGCATAGCACCCCAACGTCAGCACATCACCCACGGCAAGCACATCACTCACGACAACCAACACATCAACAAACAGCACGAACATCAACCGATTGGAGAAGCTATGACAAACCACCACGCTGAAGACGGCGATAAGAAAAGCATTCTGGATGCCCGCATTGAGCGAGCATATGCAAACGAATATGATGCCGCCTTTGCCGCCGCGACCATCAAGAACCACGCGTCGCTACCGCTCGCGACGATCTTGGCCGACCATCCTCAACTGCTGAAGCGCTGCACAAAGATCATGGGCGACCCCGACATTCGCAAGCTGACAGACCCCTATGCCCCAAAACGCGACAACGATTCGCACGTTCTTACCGTAGGCTGCCTAGCCCATATGCTTACGGCGCTCGACACGAAACTCAAGCTCGAATGGGAACCCGACGAGCGTCATGAACTCGAAAGCAAGCGGAACACCCTGCGCACCGCACTGTTCCTTCCGCTGGACGGCCTCAAGCGCTGCAACGTCGAGCTCAATACACAGGCGCGGCAAAAGCCCGGGACCACGGGGCAGAAAACTCCAAGACCCCATGCGGCCATCGTCGACCGCAACCGATATAACCGCATGACCGCGCACTTTTCCGCCGAGGGAGCAGCCATAAGGACGCTGATCGATCTGCTGTGCCTCCTGAGCATCAACGAGCTATTTGAGGGCTATCTCGCCCTTGTTCCCGCGACGGCACCCAAGTCGGTAGCAAAGATCATCGAGACCTGCAGACGCCAGTTTGAGCGCCATCGCAATGGCAGCGAGATGAACGCAAGCATCGCGCAGTACTACGCGGCTCATTACAAAAATGACGGATGTGCCCCTGTCGAGCATCAGCTGCGGCTCGCCTACACCACGCCCGCCGCAACGCTCCATCGCTTTGGAGCCTTTGGTGCTTGCGAGCCGCACGAACAGGCAGCCTGCCCCACAACCGAGCTCGATCTCAGGCTCGGA